>CANJSR010000383.1 GCA_947476855.1 Acetobacteraceae bacterium | reverse complement strand
TCTTCGAGCGACGGCACAGGATCTGGATCGTCCGCTCAATTTCCAGGTCGCGGCCGATCAGCGGGTCGATTTTCCCCGCCTGCGCCTTTTTGTTCAGGTTCACGCAATAATTCGTCAGCGCGTCCTGGCCACGGCGATTCGGCTTCTCCTCGCGCTCCGGCTGCTCGGGCTTGTCTTCCGAGCTGGGACCGCCACCACCGCCGCCGCCCGTGCTGCCCTGGACGGGGCGCTGCTGCGACCGGCCGGGCGACTTGGCGATGCCGTGGCTGATGAAGTTCACCGCGTCCAGGCGGGTCATGTCCTGCAGTTGCAGGAAATAGACCGCGTGGCTCTCCCGCTCACTGAACAGGGCGACCAGGACATTCGCCCCGGTCACCTCATCGCGGCCGGATGACTGGACATGGATCGCGGCGCGCTGCACGACGCGCTGGAAACCGGCGGTCGGTTTGGGATCGCCTGGACGATCGGTCGCGAGGCCCGCCAGATCCTTGTCCAGGAATTCGGACAGGTCGGTGCGGAGCTTGTCGAGATCGACGCCGCAGGCCTTCAGGACGGACGCCGCGTCCGTATCGTCGGCGAGGCCGAGCAGAAGATGCTCGAGCGTGGCGTATTCGTGGCGCCGTTCGCTGGCGAAGGACAGGGCGCGGTGCAGCGTCTGTTCAAGATTACGGGAAAGCATATCGTCGCTGCTCCTGCGCTTGGCGGTCCGGTGTATGGACCCGATCGGTCCCCGGCCCGCCGGGCTGGCTGGCCCGGGATGGCACACATGAGGGCATGTCGTGCCTCGGCAATGCAATCATTCCTTCTCGATCGTGCATTGCAGAGGGTGCTGGTTCTGGCGAGCGAGGTCCATGACCTGCGTCACCTTGGTTTCCGCGACCTCGTACGTATACACGCCGCAGACGCCAACGCCCCGCCGATGGACATGCAACATGATCCTGGTGGCCTCCTCCCGGTTCTTTTGGAAGAAGCGTTCCAGGACGTGCACGACGAATTCCATCGGCGTGTAGTCGTCGTTCAGCATCAAGACCTTGTACATGGCCGGCTTGCGCGTCTTCGGACGCGGCTTGACGACGACCCCTGTATTCGGGCCCTCCGTCGTACCGCCGTCACGCTTGTCGTTGTCACTCATTGTCGTCCGCATCCATGCGCCGGTCGTTCTCCAGGTCACGAGGCCGCAAGCCCAGCTTGTCGGACCATCCTGGCCGTCCCTCGATCAGCGAACCATATCGGATCGCCGCGTCCAGGGAAAAGGGGCTGGATGTCCGGGGGGGTACGATTGCGCCGAACCGGCCGGCCCGCAAGGGGGTAGGGGGTGGTTGGGGATACCGATCGGCGGAAACAGAAAAGGCCCGGGCGTGAGCCCGGGCCTTTCCGCCGGCGAATGGGCCACGTTTCAGGGGGAGGAAACGTCGCGGCCCATTCTATCTGGTGCTGCCGTGATCAGACGGGCTTCACGATGCTGTCGATCGCGGCCGTCATGCGCTGGGAGATCGGCGCCAGCGCCTGCTCGGTCAGCTTGAACGACGCGTCGGTCAGCTTGCCCGACTCGGCCATCGACTTTTCGAACGCCGAACGGGCGAAATTCGTCTGCAGGTCGATCGCGTCCTTGAGGGACTTCACGCCCGAGAACGCCTTGAACGCGTTCATCGTCTCATCGAGGTTGGCCTGCGCGGTCGCGGCGAACTGCTTGGAAAGATCCTGCAGGCCGGCGGTCCAGATCTGGCTGGACTTCACGAACGCTTCGACATTGCCCTGGCCGAACGCGACCATCTCTTCAGTGCTCTTCATTGCCTTCTCCATACCTTTTTTGATATTCACCGCGTCCAACCTGGGCAGCGGCGCCGACATATTCACGTCGTCTGTCTTCCCGGCCTCAGTCGTCGCCACATCCGGCGACACCGCGTCCGTCGTCATCTCAGTCACTTGCGCGGCGACCGCGGGCGCCACGATTTCGAGCGGCTTGGCGTCCTCGACCGGGACTGTCGCAGCCGCGACTTTTGGTTTAGAAGCCATGCCTACTTTCCCACTTCCGGGCGGTCCGGCGCCAAGCGCCCCCACCGAGCCGTTGAAATCATCCGCGGCGCTTTTGCTGCACCGCAACATGACCGGATATAGGCCACGGGGTCTGCGCGTTCAAGAACAAATTGTGCAGCGCACAAAAATTCATAATGGGGCTTCAGGGCTCGGTTTCAGCCTTCACACCGTGGCAACAAAACGTGCTAAGCCCTTCGCGTGTTTTGGTTTTGTTAACTCATTTTCGCTGGACAGCAGCGATTCGGACACATAGTCTCAGGTCCGATATTTGATGCGGGGGTTGGTTGATGCCTGGGACGCGGCGGCACGGGGGCCTTTTTCATTCGGTTTGGCTCGCGCTCGTCGTGCTTGTCATCGGCCTGCTGGCTGGCCTGCGCCCCGCACAGGCCCAAATCGGCTCCTACCGCTATAGTTCCATCGTGATCGACGCCCGCACCGGGGCGATGCTGTCGGGCGTCAACATTGATGAGCCCCGATACCCCGCCAGCCTCGTGAAGGTGATGACGATCTACATGGTGTTTGAGGCCGTGCGCGATCGCCGCATCACCCTGGACCAGTACGTCCCCGTCTCCTCCCACGCCGCCTCGATGTCCCCCACCAAGCTCGGCCTGATGCCCGGCACGCGCATCACGGTGGAACAGGCCGTGCTGGGCCTGGTGACCAAGTCCGCGAACGACGCCGCCGCCGCGCTGGCCGAACTCCTGGGCGGGACCGAGGACCGATTCGCCCAGATGATGACGCTCCGCGCCCGCGCCCTGGGCATGAGCAACACGCGGTTCGAGAATGCGTCCGGCTTGCCGGATCTGTACCAGGTGACCACGGCACGCGACATGGCGCTGATGGCGCGCCGACTGATGTCGGATTTCCCCACGCAGTACCGCTATTTCGCGACCGAAGCCTTCAACTGGCACGGCCGGACGATGCACAATCACCATCAGTTGCTGCACAGCTATCCCGGCGCGGATGGCCTGAAGACCGGCTACACCAATGCCTCCGGCTACAACCTGATCACCAGCGCCGTGCGCGGCGGAACCCGGCTGATCGGGGTGGTCATGGGCGGCGCCTCGGGCGGGGAGCGTGACCTGCACATGGTCTCCCTGCTGAATGACGGGTTCGAGCGGCTGAACATCCCCACCGACCGCCGGACGCCGATGCAGGTCGCGCAGCGCAACGTGGTGCCGACAGCGCAGGCCGCGCCGACCCGTGCCGTGGTGCAGCCGCCAGTGGCTACCCCCGCCGTGGTCGCATCTACCAAGACGGTGCCCGCCAAGACCCGCCCGGCCACCGCCTGGGCGATTCAGGTCGGCAGCTTCCCGGGCGAACAGCAGGCCCGGTCGGCCGCCGCCGCCGCGCGCCGGTTGACCGACGATGGAGACATCCGCGTGATGGCCGCCATGGTAAACCGCAAGCCCGTCTGGCGGGCGCAAATCATCGGCCTGTCCGCGGCCGAGGCGCAGTCATCCTGCCAGACCCTGAACCGCCGCAAGGCGCCGTGCATGGTCCTCCGCCCCGAACAGCAGCAGGTCGCCGCGCGCTGAGGCCTGATCCCGCTCGGCCGGTAACCCACCGACCCGGTTGCCGGTGGGTCAGCCCCGCGCCGCGGTCAGCGTGACCACGCCGTTCGCCGTGCCGATCAGGACCGTTTCGGCCATGCCGATGAACAGCCCGGTCTCGATGACCCCGACCGTCACCGCCAACGACCGCTCCAGCCCCGCGAGATCGGTCTGCGCCGGAAAGCGGCAGTCGAGGATGTAGTTCCCGCCATCGGTCACATACATCCCGCCATCCGCGCCGCGCCGAGGCACCGACTCCGCGCCCAATTCCCGCAGCCGGCGTTCGGTGGTTTCCCAGCCGAAGCGCACGACCTCCACCGGCACCGGCGACTTCTGGCCCAGACGGCGGACCCGCTTGCCGGCGTCGGCGATGATCACCAGGCGTTTCGTGCTGGCGGCGACGATCTTTTCCCGCAACAGCGCCCCGCCCAGGCCCTTGATCAGATTGAGCGTGCCGTCCTCGACCTCATCCGCGCCATCGATCGTCAGGTCGATCATCCGGTCGGCCGGCGGTTCATCCAGAAGCACCAGCCCCCCCGCGCGCGCCTGGGCGTCGCTGCGATCAGACGTCGGGACACACGTAATCGACAGCCCTTCCCGCGCTCGGCGGATCAGCGCCTCGATCGCGAAGGTGGCGGTCGATCCGGTGCCGAGGCCGACCAGCATCCCGTCCTCGACCATCGCCGCGGCCTGTTCGGCCACGACCCGCTTCTGCGCCGTGGTGGTCATGCCCGCACCGCCTGAAACACCCGCAGCCAATTGCCGGAGCAGACCTTCTCGACCTCCTCGGCCGTCATGCCGCGATCCCGCATCGCGGCGACGATCTCGGGGTGGCGGGAGAAATCGGGCATCTCGGTCTTCGCGACACCGGCCGGCAGGTCCGAGCCGATGCCGACATGGTCGATGCCCAGCGCGTCGATCGCGCGGAACAGATGGCGGATCATGCCAGGCAGCTTCTCCCGTTGCAGGACGGCGATCCAGGCGCCAAGGACGCCCCCCGATTCCACGATCATGCGGGCGTAGTCGGGGCTGATATAGCGGGGATGGTCGCCATCCGGATGGCCCGGTTCCTTGAGGTTCGCGTGCGTGCATAGGAACGGCCTGGTGGCGACACGGGCGACGCCCTTGACCGTGTCCTCGGAGCAATGGGCCACATCGAGGATGATCCCGCGCTGGTTCATCCGGCGGACGGCATCGGCGCCGAACGGCGTCAGGCCGCCATGCACCGGCGGCTCGGTCTGGATGTCGCCGGTTTCGTTCACCAGATAATGCGTCAACTGGATGCTCCGCACCCCGCGTTCGGCCATCACGTCCAGCCGGTCGAGGTTGCCTTCCAGG
>CANJSR010000382.1 GCA_947476855.1 Acetobacteraceae bacterium | reverse complement strand
GTGGCGTCGTTGACCAAAGACGGGACCACCATCTCGGTATAGCCGTGGTGCTGGGTATGGATGTCCAGCATGAACTGGCCGAGGGCGCGTTCCAGCCGGGCGAGGGGGCCGCGCAGGACGGTGAAGCGGGCGCCGGCCAGCTTGGCGGCGGTGGCGAAGTCCATCATGCCGAGCGCCTCGCCAAGTTCGAAATGCTGGCGGGGCATGAAGTTCAGGTCGCGCGGCTGGCCGAACTGGGACAGGACCTTGTTGGCGGTTTCGTCGGGTCCGTCCGGGACCTCCGGGTCCAGGATGTTGGGCAGGGATTCGAGCACCCCCTTGATCGCGGCGTCGAGTTCGGCGGCGCGCTTCTCCAGCCCCTCCATCTCTCCGCGCAGGCTGGTGGCTTCGGCTTCCAGCCCCCCGGTGTCGACGCCGGTGCGCTTGCCCTGGCCGATTTCGCGGGCCAGCGCGTTGCGGCGGGCCTGCTTTTCCTGCAGCGCGGTCTGGGCGGTTCGGCGTTCGGCGTCACGGGTCAGGATATCCGACGACACCGGCTGCATTCCGCGACGGATCAGGGCCGCGTCGAAGGCGGCGGCGTCTGTGCGGATGGCGCGGATGTCATGCATCGGATTTCTTCTCCTCCTCGGGTTCGTCATCTTCCTCGACCACGGGCTTCGGTTCCACGAAGCCCGCGGCGACGATCGAGATTTCGTACAGGGCGATCAGCGGCACCGCGAGGGCGACCTGGCTGATCACGTCGGGCGGGGCCATGATGGCCGCCACGACGAACATGCCGACATAGGCATAGCGGCGGACGCGCTTCAGCGCGGCGGAACTGACGATGCCGACCTTGGCCATCAGGGTCAGGGCGACCGGAAGCTCGAACGTCAGGCCGAAGGCGAAGATCATCTTCATGACCAGGTCGAGATATTCGCTGACCTTGGGCAGCAGGGCGATCGGCACGCCGCCGCCGCCGGTCGATGACTGGAAGCTCGCGAAGAATTCCCACGCCAGGGGGAACACGAAGTAATATGCGAGCGCGGCGCCGGTGAAGAACAACACGGGCGTGGCCAGCAGGAACGGCAGGAAGGCGTTCTTCTCACTGCGATACAGCCCGGGCGCGATGAACAGCCAGAGCTGCGTCGCAATCACCGGGAAGCCCAGGAACATGCCGCCGAAGAAGGCGACCTTGATGCGGGTGAAGAAGGCTTCGTAGAGCTGGGTGTAGATGAGCTGCGGCTCGCCATGACCCTGGTTGCGAAGGATCTCGGCCAGCGGGCGGGCGAGGAAGTAATAGATGTCGTCGGCGAAATAGTACGAGATGCCGAAGCAGACGGCGAACGCGACGGACGACCAGATAAGCCGCGTCCGCAGCTCGACCAGATGCTCCATGAGCGGCATGGGCTTGTCGTCGATCTGGTCTTCTTGCTCGGTTTTTGCCACTGGCGGGTCTTCTGCTTTCAGGTGGAATTGGCGGCGGCGCGGGCCGCGGCGGCCTGACGGACCAGCGCGGGCGGGATGAAGGCGGGCGGTTCGGCGGGTTCGGCCGGCGGCTCGATCGGGGTGACCAGGCCGGGCGGGATGAAGGGGGGCGCGTGGGCGCGGGTCGGGTCGGGCGGCGGGACGACGGGGCCGGCGGGTGGCGCGTTCAGCACCGATTCCAGCGTCGTGTCGGCGGCCGAGGTCGTGGTGGTCCCGCTGGTCGTGTCGAGCGGGTTGGAATTGAAGGTGTCGCGGATCGATCGATCGGGGTCGACGGCCTTTTCGATTTCCGACCGGATGTCGAAGTTACGGATGTCCTTGAACTGGTCCCGCACGCCCTTGAGGTCGGCGTCCTTCATCAGGTCGTCGACATGGGTATGGAACTCGGCCGCCATGGAGCGGGCCTTCTTGACCAGGTTGCTGATGGCGCGCAGCGCGATCGGCAGGTCCTTGGGACCGATCAGCACCAGGGCGACCACACCGATCAGCATGATCTGGGACCAGGAAAAATCGAACATGGGTTGGATTGGGCCTCCGGCGGGCTTGCTAGCAGGAAGCCGGCCCAGGGGGAACAGGGGCTTTGGGAACAGGAGCTTTGGGGGCCATGGGGTCCAGGTCGATTCCGCTTCGCCCCCCCTCCCCTTGAGGGAGGAGGTTGGGGGGAGGGGTCGGTGTCCCCCGGTCCGTGCCGCTGTCCTCCCGCCCCCCGGCCCCCTCCCTCCAGGGGAGGGGGGGCGTGGGGGAACCGCCGTCGGGTCCGTCCCCGGCCGGGATTGGCGTGGGGACACCGTCGTCGGGTCCGTCCCCAGCCGGATTACGCGTGGGGCCGCCGCCGTCGGCTCCATCCGCCACCGGCCTGGCATCATTCGCGGCGGCGGCGCCCATGGGGCGGGGTGGTTCAACGAACAGGTCCTCCCGCCGCGGCAAGGCGCGGATGTCGGGCAGGCCGAAGGCGGTCAGGAACTCGGGCGTCGTGACCCACAGCGTCGGGCGGCCCGGTGCGTCCTTGCGGCCCGCGGGGGCGATCAGCTTGTTCTCCAGCAAGGCTTCGAGGGTCTGCTGCGACAGGCTGGTGCCGCGCATGTGCTCTATCTCGGGGCGGGTGACGGGCTGGTGGTAGGCGACGATGGCCAGGGTCTCCATCGCCACGCGGGTCAGGCGGCGCGGCACGTCGATCACCTTCCGCAGCGCCGGGGCCAGGTCGAGCGCGGTGCGGAACTGCACCCCGCCCGCGACCTCGGCCAGTTCGACGCCGCGACCGGCATAGCGGGCGCGGAGGGCGTCGATGACCGCCTCGGAGTCGACGCCCTCGGGCAGGATGCGGGACAGGGCGCGCGGGGTGACCGGGGTGGCGCTGGAGAAGACCATGGCCTCGGCCAGTCGCAGGATGGCTTCGTCGTCCGGGGCGGGGGGAAGGTCGGGGGTTTCCGTCATAGGTGGGGGCGGCGCCGTCCGGGGGCGGGTGGCCGGGTCAAGCCCGGCCATGACGGAGGGCGGGGGACGCGCGGCGGGTGGTGCAGCCCCAACGACCAATGACAGAGGACCGAGGCGGTCATGCCGGTTCCATGGTTGCGTTCTCGGTTCCGTCCTCGGGGCGTCCGCCCGGGGGCGCGTCACCCGCGCTGAACAGGTCGCCGCCGCGCCGGACCAGGATCGGGCCGAAATCGCGGTCCTGGTGCAGGCGCACATGGCCGTCCCGCGCCATCTCCAGACTGGCCAGCAAGGTGCTGGTCAGGGCGGCGCGTCGTTCCGTCGGGTTGGCGAGGTGGGCGGGCAGGAACCGTTCAAGCTCTGCCCAATCCGGAATGCCCTTGATCATGGAGGACAGCCGTTGCAGCGCGTCCTGCACCGTCCACAGCGTCAGCGCCCGCGGCCGATACGGGATCGTCTTCGTGCCGCGCCTTATCGCCGTCAGATAGGCCCGCATCAGCGCGTTGATGTCGACCACCAGGCGGGAGCGGTCGATTTCCGTATGATCCTCGGGCGCCCCGCGCGCAAAGATGTCCTGCCCCAGCACCGGCCGCTTTCCCAGCCAGGCCGCCGCCGTACGGATCGCCTGCAGGGCACGCAGGCGTTCGGCGAGGTCCTCCGCCGCTTCTTCCCCGGCTTCCAGCTCCTCGGGATCGGAGGGGACCAGCAGCCGGGACTTCAGCCAGGCCAGCCACGCCGCCATCACCAGCCAGTCGGCGGCCAGTTCCAGGCGGACCCGGCGCGCGCCCTCGATTACCGCCAGGAACTGCTCCACCAGGGCCAGGATCGAAATCTTCGCCAGGGCGACCTTCTGCGCGCGGGCGAGTTCCAGCAGCAGGTCGAGCGGCCCCTCGAACCCGTCCAGCCGCAGCAGGAGGGTTTCGGGCGGTGGAAGGGCTACGACCTCATTCGGCAAAGGCTACAATCCCCTGGCGGCTCCTCCGCCCAGGTCGTGACCCGACAGCCAGAAGACGGTGCGGAACGCCCAGGGCAGAACGTCATCCAGCGCCGCGCCGACCGGGTCGATGCCGGTCGCGTAGGGCAGCACGAAGACCATGAACAGGACGATGAAGATCCCCGCTCGTTCCAGCCGAGCCCATGCGATGGCGAGCTTGAGGGGGAGGATGCCGACGGCGATGCGGCCGCCATCCAAGGGCGGGATCGGCAGCAGGTTGAACAGGCCGAGCACCAGGTTCGAGAGGATGAAGTAGAACAGGCCCTGTTTGGCATAGAAGGCGAATGAGCCGCTTCCGTCCAGGAGGACGATGGCCAGCGCGCCAAGCCAGGCCAGCACGAAGTTCATCGCCGGGCCGGCGGCGGCGACCAGGGCCATGCCGCGGCGGGGATCGCGGAACACCCACGGCGCGACCGGCACAGGCTTTGCCCAGCCGAACATGAACTGCACCTTGCCCACCAGGATCAACTGCGAGATCAGCAGGATGCCCGGCAGGATGATCGTCCCCACCCGGTCCACGTGCCGCAGCGGGTTCAGCGACAGCCGTCCGGCGTCCCGCGCCGTGTTGTCGCCCAGCGCCATGGCGGCGTAGCCGTGCGCGGCCTCGTGCAACGTGATGGCGAAGATGGTCGGGATGACCGCCAGCGCCAGTTGGATCGCGAACTCTATCATGCCAGCAGGCGATCCCGTTCGGCGGCCAGAGCCACCCCGTCCAGCGTCACGATCCGGTGGCGGACCATCGCGCGTGCGGTCGCCATGCGTGCCTGGGTATCCGGGGTGATCGCGGGGCAGGCGGCCAGAACGTCGCGCGTGCCCTCGAAATCGCCCGGGCAATACAGCGCCACGTCGCAGCCGGCGGCCAGCGCCCGAGCCGCAAGGTCGGCCGGCGCGCCGCTGAGGGCCTTCATCGCCAGATCGTCTGTCACCAGCACTCCCCTGAATCCCATGCGTCCGCGAATGACCCGTTCGATCACCGGCCCGGACAGCGTGGCGGGGGATATGGGATCAAGAGCGGCATAAACGATATGGGCCGTCATGAACCAGGGG
>CANJSR010000381.1 GCA_947476855.1 Acetobacteraceae bacterium | reverse complement strand
AGGTCACCGCGGCCGAGGTGATGGTGATCCCCCGCTCCCGCTCCTGGTCCATGTAATCGGTCGTGGTGTTGCCGTCGTGGACCTCACCAATCTTGTGAGACTCACCGGTGTAATAGAGGATCCGCTCCGTCGTGGTGGTCTTGCCCGCGTCGATATGCGCGGTGATCCCGATATTCCTGATTTTATCGAGCGGCGTGCCAGACACTGTAAACCTCCATACGGCAAACGGGCGCGTGATCCAGTCCTGGATCCGGGAATACTCGGTCCCGCGCGCCCGTGGCTAAGCTCCGTCCCGTCGCGGGCCGGCTATGTCATGCGGTGAAATGCGTCAGGCCCGGTTATTTTGCAAGCGCGAATTCGTGATGTCACATCCACGCCCGGGGTAACCTGACACCGTTTTTAACATCCGGTCGCGTTCGGCCGTGATAGGGTTTGGCCTATGGATACTCGATCCGCTCATGCCCTCGTGCGATTCGGCCTTGGCCGCCTCGGGGACGAACCGGCTCCATCGGATCCCCCGGCCTGGCTGCTCGACCAGCTCAAGCGGCCCGACCCGGTGGCAATGGAGCCGCCCGCAACCACCACCGCTGGCCTGATCGCAGTCCGGGAAGACCGGCGCAACCGCGTTCCTGGCGAGTCGCAGTCGCGCGCCCTTTATCGCAGCCAAGGCAACGCCTCGCTCGCGCACGCGGCCAGCACGAAGGCACCGTTCCGGGAACGGCTGGTGTGGTTCTGGACCAACCACTTCACGATTTCCCTGCGCCGGGCCGAGGTATCGGCGGTTGCCGGGGCGTTCGTGGAGGAGGCGATCCGCCCACATGTCACCGGGCGGTTCGAGGATATGCTGCTCGCGGTGATGCGGCATCCCGCGATGCTGATGTATCTGGACAACGCCCGGTCGATTGGTCCCAACAGCCGAGCGAACCGGAATGGCAAGCGCGGGCTGAACGAGAATTTGGCCAGGGAGTGCCTGGAACTCCATACGGTCGGCCGAACCGGAGGCTATACGCAGAGCGACGTCACGTCGCTGGCGCGGATCCTGACCGGGTGGACGGTCGACACCGCGTCGGACCCGCCCGGGTTCGTCTTCAATGCCTCATGGCACGAACCGGGTGCCCACACAGTCATGGGTCGCACCTTCCCTCCCGAGGAAGCCGGGGGCATCGAAGTCTTGCGGTTTCTCGCGGCGCAGCCCGCGACCCATCGCCACCTCGCGACGAAGCTCGTGACCCATTTCGTCGGCGATGAGCCTCCTCCACGCGCGATTGCCCGGATCGAGGGAGCGTTGCGTGACGGCAAGGGTAACCTGGGGCTGGCCGCGGCCGCGTTGGTCGGTCTGGAGGAGGCCTGGGGGCCGCCCGAAACCAAGTTCCGCCAACCGCAGGACCTGTTCATCGCGAGCCTGCGCGCGCTCGGCGGCCCTTCCTCAACGCCAGTCGACCCCATGCGCGGCGTCGCGGCGCTCGGGCAACCGCTCTGGATTGCCCCGGCGCCCGACGGCTGGCCTGACCGGGCGGTGTCCTGGTCGACGCCCGAAGCCATGATGCGGCGGATCGACTGGGCCTATGCGTTCGCGGTACGGATCGGCCAGCGCGACCCGAGGGAGATCGCCGAGAATGCGCTGGGTCCCCTGCTTCGCGCCGCCACGCGTGACGCGATCGCGGGCGCCGGGTCGCGGCGCGACGCGCTGACGATCCTGTTGACCTCCCCCGAGTTCCAGAGGCGATGATGCTGTCACTTACGCGCCGGTCCACGCTTTTTGGCCTGACGACCGTTTTTGCGTCGCTGCGGGCCAGCCTCGCCTTCGGGGCGGCCGATACGGAGCGGCGGCTGGTCGTCGTCAACCTGCGCGGCGCGATGGACGGACTGGCGGCGGTTGTCCCGTATGGCGATCCGCAGCTCAAGGCCCTGCGCGGTCCGCTGGTCCTGGCATCGCCTAGTCAGCCGGATGGACTGCTGGATCTGGGCGGCTTCTTCGGGCTGCACCCGCTGTTCGTCAATCTGCACGGAATGTATGCCGCCGGAGAGTTGACGGTGATCCATGCCGTGGCCGGCCCCTACCGGGAGCGAAGCCATTTCTTCGCACAGGATTTGCTGGAGAGCGGCGCGGACCATCGGTTGAGCAGTGGCTGGCTGAACCGCGCGGCCACCGCCCTGCCGACCCGCACCGTGGCGAGCAAGGGTCGAAATCCGATGGCGGTCGGCGGGGGGATCCCGCTGTTGCTGCGTGGCCCGGCCACGGTCGAGAACTGGGCGCCATCCAACCTCGCCACACCCTATGCCGATCTATATACGACCATCGCCGCGCTGAACGCCTCCGACCCGCTGACGGGACCGGCGATCCAGACCGGTCTCTCCTCCCGTGGGTTCAGCAAGGAAGCATTGGCCGACCAGGTCGCCGAAGGTGGGCGGATGGAATTCCCCAGCCTCGCGCGTGCCGCCGGCAAGCTGCTTGCGTCGCCAAATGGCCCGCGGATCGCCGCGATGGAGATCGGAGGATGGGATACCCATGCCGGCCAGAATTCCCGGGTGCGGCTGCCGCTGCAGCGCCTCGATGAAGGCATGGGTGCGTTGCGGGAGGCGCTTGGTCCAGCCTGGAACACCACCGCCGTGCTGGTCATGACCGAGTTCGGCCGCACCGTCCGGGTCAATGGCACCGGGGGCACGGATCACGGGACGGCGACGGTCGCATTCGTGATGGGCGGCGCGGTGAAGGGCGGACGCGTGATCGCGGACTGGCCGGGCCTGGGCAACGGCAAGCTGTTCGAGGATCGCGACCTGATGCCCACGCTTGATCTACGCGCGGTGACCAAGGCCCTGGTGATGGAGCACCTCGGTGTGCCCGCGGGTGCATTGGACGGCGTGTTCCCGGGCAGCGGGCGGGTGGTGCCGGTTTCCGGGCTGCTGCGAGCCTGACCGGACGGGGATGGCGGGTCGTTCTGGCGTTCCGGCGGAAAACCGGGCTATACTGGGCGGTAGGACGTCCGCTCGGAAAGGCCCCACGATGGCCATCACAATCAAGCAGCTCAACCCTGGCTTCGTCGGGGATGTCACCGGCATCGACCTGACCCGCCCCCTGACCCCCGATCAGGTCGCCGCGATCGAGCGTGGAATGGACGATTGCGCCGTCCTGGTCTTCCACGACCAGCGTTTCGACGACGACACGCAACTGGCCTTCACCCGCAATTTCGGCGAGTTGGAGATTTCCTCCGGCGGGGAAATGAGCAAGCCGGAGGAGATGCGGCTGAAGCTGGAGATGGCGGATATCTCCAACCTCGATGCCCAGAACCGCATCCGCGCCGCGGACGACAAGAAGCGGCTGGGCGGTCTCGGCAACCGGCTGTGGCACTCCGATGCGTCGTTCCGCGCGATCCCGGCAAAATACTCCCTGCTGTCGGCCCGCATCGTGCCGTCCAAGGGCGGGGAGACCCAGTTCGCCGACATGCGCGCCGCCTATGACGCGCTGGACGCCGCGACCAAGGCCCAGATCGAGGACTTGGTCACCGAACACTCCAACGCTTTTTCCCGCGAACTGATCGGCTTCATGCCCGAGGATTACGGCGCCGAGAACCAGGCCAAGCTGCGGCCGGTGCGGCACAGTCTGGTCCGCACCCATCCGGTGACGGGACGGAAGTCTCTGTACCTTTCGGCCCATATCGGCACCATCGTCGGCTGGCCGATGCCGGAAGCCCGCGCCTTCATCCGCGACCTGGCCGAACATGCGACCCAGCCGGAATTCGTCCACACACATCACTGGAAGCCCTGGGACCTGGTGATCTGGGACAACCGCACCACCATGCACCGTGCCCGTCCCTTCCGGGACCGGGAGGAGGTCCGCGACATGCGCCGCTCCACCGTCCGGGGCGAAGGCATGACCACCGAACAGGTCCGCGAAGCGGCCTGACCATAAAACACGAGAGGAGACGAACCATGGCGATCAGCATCCGTCAGGTACATCCGACCTTCGTCGGAGAGGTCAGCGGCGTCGACATCACCAAGCCTTTGACGCGCGACGAGGTCGACGCGATCGAGGCCGGCATGCATGAGTATTCAGTTCTGGTCTTCCACGACCAGCCGCTGACCGACGAACAGCAGGTCGAGTTCACCCGCAACTTCGGCGAGCTTGAGGTCACCCTCGCCGGCCAGTTGGCCAAGCCCGAGGACCGCCGCTTCCAGCAGCTTGAACTGGGTGACATCTCCAACCTCGACGCGGGGGAGAACCTGCGCGCCCGCGATGACAGCCGGCGGATGTATGCGCTGGCCAATCGGCTCTGGCATTCCGACGCGTCCTTCCGCGCGGTCGGCGCCGGCTACACGCTGCTGCATGCGCGCGTGATCCCGTCCAAGGGCGGCAACACCGAGTTCGCGGATATGCGCGCGGCCTATGAGGCGCTGTCGGACGAACAGAAGGCCGAGGTCAACGGGTTGGTCTGTGAGCACTCGATCGTCTTCTCGCGTGAGCAGATCGGGCTGGAGGTCAAGAGCGACCAGCATTCCGACAAGCTGAAGCCGGTGCCGCACAAGCTGGTGCTGACGGATGAGGTGAACGGGCGGAAGTCGCTGTACCTGTCATCCCATATCGGCTCGATCATCGGCTGGCCGGTGCCCGAGGCGCGCGCGTTCATCCGTGATCTGGCCGAACATGCGACGCAGCGGCCGTTCGTCTATTCGCATGAGTGGCGGGTGGGGGACATGGTGATGTGGGACAACCGCACGGTCATGCACCGTGCCCGGGCGTTCCGGGATTTGAAGGAGAAGCGGGATCTGCGCCGGACGTCGCTGAAGGGCGTGGGGTTGGAAGTGGCTCCGGCGTTGCGGGCGGCGGAGTAAGGTCTCGGGGGTATTTACCCCTCCCCCCGGCCCCCCTCCCTCAAGGGGAGGGGGAGTCCCTTTTGCCAAGGAGAGTCTCCGTGAATATCCGTCCCCTGCACCCGGT
>CANJSR010000380.1 GCA_947476855.1 Acetobacteraceae bacterium | reverse complement strand
GTCCGCCCGAAGATCCGCACGCTGTTCGCCGCGCGCGACGTGCCCGAGAACCTGTGGCACCAGTGCCCAGCCTGCCAGCAGATGATCTTCCACCGCGACCTGGCCGCGAACCTGAAGGTCTGCACCCATTGCGGCCATCACATGCGCGCCCCCGCGGTCGAGCGGCTGACCTGGACCTTTGACGAGAACGGCTACACCCGCATCGAACTGCCCAAGGCCGTCGTCGATCCACTGAAGTTCCGCGACACCAAGCGCTATGTCGACCGGCTGAAGGACGCGCGGGAGAAGGTGCATACCGATGACGCCGTCGTCGTCGCGCATGGCACGATCGACGGGCACAAGGCGGTCGCCGCGGTGATGGAGTTCGATTTCATCGGCGGCTCCATGGGCGCCGCGGTCGGAGACGCCATCGTCGCCGCCGCTCGGCTGGCCGTGCTGCAGGAAGCGCCGCTGATCGTGTTCACCGCATCCGGTGGCGCGCGCATGCAGGAGGGCGCGGTCAGCTTGATGCAGATGCCTCGGACCGTGATCGCCACGCGGCTGGTCAAGGACGCCGGGCTGCCGTTCATCGTCGTCTTCACCGACCCGACCACCGGCGGCGTGACGGCCAGCTTCGCCATGCTGGGTGACCTGCATATCGCGGAACCAGGCGCCATGATCGGGTTCGCCGGCGCGCGCGTGATCGAACAGACCGTGCGCGAGAAACTGCCCGAGGGCTTCCAGCGCGCCGAATACCTGCTGGAACACGGCATCATCGACATGGTCGTGAAACGGACGGACCTGAAGGCGACGCTCGCGCGGGTGATCGGCCTGCTGCGGGTGAAGGAGTTGCCCGAGAAGGACCTGCCCGAGGCGGCGTGACCGCCATGGCCAACCCGATCGACAACGTGATGGACCGGTTGATGGGGCTGCATCCGCGCCTCATTGACCTCAGTCTTGACCGGTTGATGGTGCTGCTGGGGAAGCTGGGGTCGCCGGAGCAGCACCTGCCGCCGATCGTCCATGTCGCCGGGACGAACGGGAAGGGCAGCACCTGTGCGTTTGTCCGCGCGATCGGCGAAGCGGCTGGCATGCGGGTGCATGTCTACACCTCCCCCCATCTGGTCCGGTTCAACGAGCGCATCCGCCTGGCCGGCGCGCTGGTGTCTGATGACGTGCTGCTGTCGGCGCTGGAGGAAGTGGAGCGGGTCAACGCCGGGGCGCCGATCACGGTGTTCGAGGTCACGACCGCCGTCGCCTTCCTGCTGTTCGCCCGCGTCCCGGCCGACCTGTGCGTGCTGGAGGTCGGGCTGGGCGGTCGGTTCGACGCGACCAATGTGACACCGCCTCCGGTCGCGACGGCGATCACCTCGATTTCGATGGATCATCGGGAGTTGCTGGGCGACTCGCTGCCGGTCATCGCGTTCGAGAAGGCGGGGATCATGAAGCCCGGCGTGCCGGTGGCGATCGGGACGCAGCCGGCGGAGGTCCTGGCCGTGCTGATGGCGCGGGCGGCGGAGGTGGGTGCGCCCGTGATGCTGCGGGAGCGGGAGTGGGAGGTCGCGGCGTCGGCGACCGGGATGCGCTATGGCGATCGGCGGGGGACTCTGACGTTACCGCCGCCGGGGTTGCCGGGGGCGTTCCAGATGGACAATGCGGGGATCGCGATCGCGGCGCTGCGGGCGACATCCCTGCCGATCCCGGTTGAGGCGATCGCGGCCGGCATCGCCGCGGCCGAGTGGCCGGCCCGGATGCAGCGCCTGCACGGGCGGCTGGCCGGGTTGCTGCCGGCGGATTGGGAACTCTGGCTGGATGGCGGGCACAATCCCGGGGCCGGCGTGGTGCTGGCGGATCATCTGCGGGGTTGGGCGGATCGGCCCGTGCATCTGGTGGTGGGGATGAAGCAGGCCAAGGACTCGGCTGAGTTCCTGCGCCCTCTGCTGCCTTTGGCGAGCACCCTGTGGGCGGTGCGGGAGGCGGAGCAGTATTCCGCCCTTCCGGTGGAGGCGATCGTGGCCGCGTCCGGCGGGGTGGCTCGGCCGGGACCGACGGTGGTGGAGGCGTTGCGGGCCATTCCCCGGGATGCGGGGCCGGCACGGGTGTTGATCTGCGGGAGTTTGTATCTGGCCGGGGAGATCCTGAAGCTGGATGCCGGCGGGGGTTGAGGGGCGGCCGGTTGTCCGCCACGGCCCATCGTCACGCCCGCCCGGATTTTCGTCAGGATGGGCTCGCTTCGTTGCGCTTGACCCCCCTTCGTCATGCCGGGCGCAGGCCCGGCACCCACGACTTTCCTCTGTCGCAAACCGTCAAGTCGTGGGTGCTGGGCCTGCGCCCAGCATGACGGTAGGGGATCTCCGGCGCCTCCCCACCTAACCGCCTGCGTTACGCGGTGGCACCGCTGACGTGCCTCCGAATGCAAACCGCGTGCGCCCCCTACTCAGCCCCGCGGCACTTGATCATCCGCAGCGGCGTATACGTCAGCGCCACCGTCCCATCGTGCTTCTTCACCTCATTCCGCGTCCGAACAAGCCCGCGGCCGGGGCGGCTTTTGGACAGGCGGGCCTCGACGACCTCACACTCCACATGGATCGTGTCGCCGGCGAAGACGGGGGCGTTCACGTTCAGCTCCATGTTCAGGAACGCAAACCCGGTGTGCTGCATGGTCGACTGCACCAGCAGCCCCTCGGCGAAGCAGTAGACCAGCGCGCCGGGGGCCAGGCGCTGCTTGATGTCGGACTCTTCCTTCAGAAATTCGAGGTTGGTGAAAAGCACCTCCACCATGCCCGTGCAGTTCACGAAGTTCGTGATATCGGCCTCGAACACGGTCCGGCCGATCGTGCGGAATTTGCGGCCGAGCGGAAGGTCCTCGAAGTACATGCCGAGTCCGACAATATCCATGGTGCGTCTCCTCATTTATGGGCGCACCATGGCGGGCGACGGCGGGTCGATCAAGGGCGGGACGGTTGATCGGAATCAATGCGTCCCGGGCCGCTCCGTCGGCAGAATGCCACACAATCTTTCGGGATTTCCGCATGACCAGACGCCTGACCTTGCTGATCCTGACCGGTTTACTCGCATCCTCCGGCGCCGCCTTCGCGCAGGGGGACCCGGAGGCCGGCCGCGCGCTGGCGCAGCGATGGTGTTCCAGTTGCCACATGATCGATGTCGGGCAAGGAGCAGCCTCGGCCACCGGCGTGCCAACCTTCGCGGGCATCGCGCGCATGCCTTCCACCACCGCCTTGTCGCTGAACGCCTTCCTGCGGACGCCGCATGTGCGGATGCCGGACCTTCAGCTTTCGAACCCCGAGATCGCTGATCTGTCCGCCTATATCCTCGACCTGAAGCAGCGGTAGGGTCCCGCCTTGTAGGCGGGCGGCGCACCGGCTAGGCACCGCCCACGCCGCGACGTTCGGCGGCGGAGGAACGACGCGTGCCAGCTGATCCGGCCCCTTCCATGCGCTGGTTCGCCTTCGCGGTCCTGCTGGCCGGGGGCTTCATGCCGCCGGTCGACTTCTTCATCGTCAATGTGGCGCTGTCCTCGATTTATGAGAGCCTGCGCACCACGCCGGCCGAGACGCAGCTCATCATCTCCTGCTACGCCGCCGGATACGCCGTGTTCCTGATCACGGGCGGGCGGCTGGGCGATCTGTTCGGGCGGCGCACCTGTTACCTGTGGGGGATGGCGGCCTTCGCGCTGACCAACCTGGCTTGCGGGCTGGTGATGACTCCGACCCAATTGCTTGTTGCGCGGGTCTTCCAGGGGGCGGCGGCGGCGTTGTTGGTGCCGCAGGTGCTGGCCTCGATCCGGGCCATTTATACAGAAGATCATACCCTCAGCCGAGCGCTGGGGATTTATGGGATGATGATGGGGCTGGCGGCGGCGACGGGGCAATTTGCCGGTGGGGCGCTGGTGCAATGGAACCCGCTGGACCTGGGCTGGCGGGCGATCTTCCTGATCAAGGTGCCGATCTGCCTGGTGACCTTTGCCCTGGCGTGGCGCCTGGTGCCGCGGACCGGCGGCGGGCAGAGGGTGCAGCTTGATCTGCTGGGGGCGGCGTTGATCTCCCTGGCGCTGGCCTGCGTGGTCGTGCCGCTGTCGCAGGGGCGGCAGTTGGGCTGGCCGGCCTGGGTGTTCGTGGCGTTGGCCTGCGTGCCGGTGCTGATCGCGCTGTTCCTGCACCATGAGCGGCGGCTGGCTCGGCTGGGCGGGATGCCGCTGGTGGATATGTCACTGTTCGCCATGCCGCGATTCCGGCGCGGGGTGCTGGTCGGGACGTTGTTCTTCTTCACGACCAGCTTCTATTTCCTGTTCGGCATCTACCAGCAATTGGGCCTGGGGGTGGAGCCGCTCTACACCGGCCTGGCCATCCTGCCCTATGGCATCGGCCTGTTCCTGGGTCCCCTGGCCAGCCGTCCCTTTGCGCGGGTGGAGGCGCATCTGCTGTCCCTGGGCATGGGGGTGCAGGTAGCGGGGTATGCGCTGATCGGCGGGTTCGTGGCGCTCGGCTGGACGGGGTGGGAGCTTTCGGCGGTGGTGTTCATCGCCGGGTTGGGGCAGGGCGTGGCCTTCCCCCGACTCTACAACACCGTCCTTTCCGGCGTGCCGGCGCGACAGGCAGGGGTGGCGTCGGGGATCCTGAACTCGGCCTTGCAGGTGGGCGCGGCGAGCAGCGCGGCGGCGATTGGCAGCCTGTTCTACGGGATGCTGGGGGATCAGACCGGAGAGCGCGCCTACGCCGCCGCCTTCGCCGTGGCGCAGTGGTCGGTGACCGCGGCGTTGGCAATCGCGATGGTGCTGGCGATCCCGACGCCGTGGTGGCGGCGCCGGGGGACGTAGTTGTCAGGCCGGCGCGAACAGGCGGTCGTCGCTGGCGGTGCTGGTTTCCACGAAGGGATCGATTTCCCCCTGGAAGGCCGCGTCGCGTTGCAGGACCGGCATCACCTTGTCGGCGAACAGGCGCATGCTGTTTT
>CANJSR010000379.1 GCA_947476855.1 Acetobacteraceae bacterium | reverse complement strand
TCGTGCCGAAGCCCATCGCCATCATCGCCGCGACCGGGTCAAGCTTGACCACGCGCACGCCATTCGCCACGACCTCGGCCGGGTTGCCGCCATAGATGTCGGGCATCGCCAGGCGGTCATCGAAGAAGGCAAGCTGGAACTTCCCTTCCTCCAGCACCTGGCCGATCTTCTGGTAATAGGCGGCGGTGGTGAAGTCGGTCCGCGCCTCCGGATGGCGCCAGGCGCTCGCCAAGGTCGTGCAGTTCTGAGCCTGCAGGAATCCCACCATCACCATCTGACGCATTTCTTGGCTCCGCTATGTCGGTTTCGAGCACGCTAACACGCGCCTGGGCGGGCACCAAACCGGCGGTGGAGCGGCTATTGGCCCAGAAGGTCGTTTCTGACCCGGGCGATCACGCCGTCCCACGCACCCCGCTCCTTCTGTCTATACAGGCGCATGGACGGATACCAGGGGGTGTCGGCGCGGCCCAGCATCCAGCGGTGATCGGGGGCGTGCGGCAGCAGCAGCCAGGTCGGCACACCGACCGAACCAGCCAGATGGGCGGCGGCGGTGTCGACGCTGATCACCAGGTCGAGATGCGACATCAGCGCCGCCGTATCGGCGAAGTCGGTCAGCGCCGCGCCCGGCCAGCGCAGACCCTCCAACCCGTCCCGCGTGTCCCGGTCCGCGTCACGTAGTTCCGTCTGCAATAGGATGAACCGGTGCGGCAGGTCCAGCACCTGCCGCAGGAGGTCCAGAGGGATCGAGCGCATCGCGTCATTCGGATGCCGGGATTCCCCCGAGACGACGAGCCCGACGCGCCTGGTGCCATCCGGCTCACCGATCCAGGCACCCCATTGGGCGCGCAGGTCCTCGCGCGGCATCAGCAGTGGCGGAGGGATCGTGTCCAGCGTCAGACCCAGGACGCGCGGCAGGCTGAGCAGCGGGCAGGCGATGTCGCAATCCGTGGCGGGCGCGTCGCGGTCGATCAGGCGGGCGACGCCGGTCATCCCCTCGAACAGGCGATGCAGGGGCCGCGGCAGTTCCAGCACGACGCGTTCGGCGCGCTCTGTCAGTAGGGGCACCAGGCGGGCGAACTGGATCATGTCCCCGCGCCCCTGTTCGGCCATCACCAGCACGCGCCGGCCGGTCAGGTCCATGCCGTCGCGCCATTGCGGCAGGCCCGGGTGGCGATCGTAGTTCCAGCGCAGGCTGATGGTGCGCCGCCGGCATTCGTGCCAGCGCCAGCCCTCCGCGAAATCCCCGCCCAGCAGCAACGCGAGGCTGTAGGCGAACCCGATCTCCGCGTTGTCCGGGTCCAGGTCGAGCGCGGTGCGA
This sequence comes from Acetobacteraceae bacterium, assembly GCA_947476855.1. Next base: position 3,652 of record CANJSR010000379.1, on the reverse strand, counting down.
TACAGGTCCAACGCTTCCGTCAGTTCTCCGCGCGCCGTCAGCACGTTCCCGAGGTTCCCCAGCGCCGGGGGGAAGTCCGGTGTTTCAATCAGCGCCTGCCGATAGGCGAGGGCGGCATCATCCAGCCGGCCCGCCAGCAGATGCGCGTTGCCGGCCAGCAGAAGGGTCTCGGCCGCGGCGGAGGTGCGCGGTTCGGCTAATCCGGACACAAGCGCGGTCTTGCCCTGGGCCTGGCGCGCGCGGGCGAGGGCCGATGCGGCGGCGGGATCGGCGTCCTGGGCGGCGCGGGCGTGGATTTCTGCCTCGGCCGGCAGCCCCACCGCCAGCAGAGTCTCGGCCAGGATCACGCGCGTGGGGGCGTCGGGCGTCGGGATGGCGGTCAGCATCGCGATCCCCTCGACCCGCCTTCCCTGGGCGATCAGGCTGCGGCCGAGCAGACCCAGGGCCGCCGCGTCGTCGACTTTCCGCGCCAGAACGTCCCGGCAGACCGCGGCCGCGTCGGCGGCCCGCCCTGCCAGCAACAGCGCTTCGGCGGCTTCAATCTCGGAAAAGGACACGGTTCGGCCTGGTCGGTAACGGGCGCGCAGGGTCGCCGAGGCAGGCGCCCGCGTCCAGTCAATCCGGAGGTCTGAAAACCTACCGATTAGTTGACTTTTTTGCCCATGTGTTTATCGACCGCCCAATAGCAAGAATACCGAAGGAGCCCCCATGGCTGACGCATCGCCGAAGAACGCCGCCTATGATGTCGTGATTGTCGGGGCCGGCTTCGCCGGCATGTATTTGCTGCACAAATTGCGCGGCATGGGCCTGACGGCGCGGGTTTATGACTCGGCGTCCGGCGTCGGTGGCACCTGGTATTGGAACCGCTATCCCGGCGCGCGCTGCGACGTGGAAAGCATGCAGTATTCCTACTCCTTCTCGAAGGAACTGGAGCAGGAATGGAAATGGAGCGAGCTGTTCGCCTCCCAGCCTGAAATCCTGCGCTATGCCAACCACGTGGCCGACCGCTTCGACCTGCGCCGCGACATGCAGTTCAACACCAAGGTGACCGACGCCAGCTTCGATGCCGGATCGAACCGGTGGACGGTGCGGACCAGCGCGGGCGATGTCGTCTCGTCCCAGTATTTCGTGATGGCGTCGGGCTGTTTGTCGGCGGCGCGCAAGCCGAACTTCAAGGGCGGCGACAGCTTCAAGGGTGACGTCTACCACACCGGCCACTGGCCGCATGAGCCGGTGGACTTCACCGGCAAGACCGTGGGCGTGATCGGCACCGGGTCCTCGGCTATCCAGGCGATCCCGGTCATCGCCAGGCAGGCCAAGGATGTCTGGGTGTTCCAACGGACGCCCAACTTCTCGATCCCGTCGCGCAACGGCCCGATGTCGGACGCCTATGCCCAGTCCTGGAAGGACGTCTATCCGACCCGGCGCGATGAGGCCCGCCAGACCCGCAACGGCGTGCTCGCGAACCCGAACGACATCGGCGCGATGGAAGTCGATGACGCCACCCGCCGGAAGATGTTCGAGGAACGCTGGCAGAGCGGCGGCACCACCTTCATGGCGGTGTTCAACGACCTGGTGCTGAACCAGGCGTCCAACGACCAGGCGGCCGAGTTCGTGCGCGGGCAGATCCGCTCGATCGTCAAGGACCCGAAGACGGCCGAACTGCTCGCGCCGAAGAACCATCCGATCGGCACGAAGCGGATCTGTGTGGATACAGAATACTACCAGACCTACAACCAGCCGCATGTGCACCTGGTCGATATCCGCAACGCCCCGATCGAGGAAATCACCCCCGACGGGCTGATCACCGGCGGACAGGAATACAAGTTCGACGTGCTGGTCTATGCGACCGGCTTCGATGCCATGACCGGTGCGCTGACCGCCGTGGACATCACCGGGCGCGATGGGCTGAAGCTCGCGGCCGAATGGGAAGCGGGGCCGCGGACCTACCTGGGGCTCATGAGCGTGGGGTTCCCCAACCTGTTCATGATCACCGGCCCGGGCAGCCCATCCGTGCTGTCCAACATGATGGTTTCGATCGAGCAGCATGTCGATTGGATCACCGACTGCATGGCACACATGAAGTCGCGCCAGCTCGCGACCATCGAGGCGACGCGCGAAGCCCAGGACGCCTGGGTCGAACACGTCAACAAGACTGCCTACAAGACGCTGTACCCGAATGCGGCGTCCTGGTACATGGGTGCCAACATCGAGGGCAAGCCGCGCGTGTTCATGCCCTATATCGGCGGCGTCGGCCGCTACCGGGAAGAATGCGCAACGATCGCGGCCAATGGCTATGAAGGCTTCCGTCTGGGCGTGCCGGCATCGCGTTCGGCGGCGGCGGAGTAAGGGCGGGGCGCCGCCCCAAACCCCGCGAGGGGCTTTGCCCCTTCGATCCCCACCAAGGGCACAGCCCTTGGAACCGGGACTTTGGGGGGAATGCGGGAGGGGCTGAGGTGCTGGTTGAGACATCTCCTCAGCCCCTCCCGCATTCCCCCCAACGAATTGGTTTCCAAAGGGCTCGGCCCTTTGGTGGGGGTCCAGGGGGCAAAGCTCCCTGGTGGGGCATGGGGTGAAACCCCATCCCTTGCTCCCGGCCTCCGCCTGGGCAACGATGCGGCATCGCACAAGAGGACGAAGCTCATGGCATGGCGGGTCGGCATCGATATCGGCGGCACCTTCACCGACGTTGCCATGGTGGAGGAGAAATCTGGCCGCATCGGCATCGCCAAGGTCCTCACCACCCCCCGTGATTTCGGCCAGGGCGTCATCAACGGCATCACCCAGGGGCTGGAGCGTTACGGCATCGCCGCCGCCGATGTGTCCTTGCTCTCGCATGCCACCACCGTCGTGACGAATGCCTTGCTGGAGAAGAAGGGCGCCCGCGCCGGTTTCATCGCTACCCGCGGCTTCCGTGACATCCTGGAACTCCGCCGGTCCTCCCGCCCCGATCTATATGATCTGTTCCAGGACGGGCCCGCCATCCTGATCCCCCGCCGCCACCGGTATGAAATCACCGAGCGCATCGACGCCCAGGGGGAGGTCGTCACCCCTCTGGCCGACGACGAACTGCCCGCCCTGATTGAACTGATCCGCGCCGAAAAGCTGGAGACGATCGCCGTCTCCCTGATGTTCTCGTTCCTGAACGACGCCCATGAACGCCGCATCGGCGCCGCCCTGCGCGCCGCCCTCCCCGGCGTCGGCGTGTTCCTGTCGTGTGAGGTCCTGCCGGAAATCCGCGAGTTCGAACGCGCCAGCACGACCGGCGTCTGCGCCTATGTCGGCCCTCTGCTGGCCAGCTACCTGGAGCGTCTGTCCCAGGCAACCCAGGCTCTGGGCCTGCCGTCTTTGATGGTCATGGGATCGTCGGGCGGCGTCTTCGACATCGCGGAGGGCCTGCGGATGCCGGCCATGGCCGTCGAATCCGGCCCCGCGGCCGGCGTCATCGCGGCCCAGTTGGCCGGGCGGCAGTTGGACCGGCCCGATCTGATCTCCTTCGACATGGGCGGCACGACGGCCAAGGCCAGCGTAATCGTGAACGGCGAGGTCTCGGTCACCGCCGAATATGAGGTCGGCGGCGCGGCCAACACCAAGCGCTGGATGCACGGCACCGGCCACCCGATCCGCGTCCCCGTCATCGACCTGGCCGAGG
>CANJSR010000378.1 GCA_947476855.1 Acetobacteraceae bacterium | reverse complement strand
TTGTTGTTGGCGTGGCTGACATTGTTGCCGCTCAAAACGCCCTTGCCAGTAATCTCACAGCGGCGAGACATCGCACTCCATCCTTCGGTCCAGCGTAGAAGGCGCGGGTTATGACGACAGACCCGCCCCGCGTCAAGGAACAACCGGCTATTGCGACCGGCCAGGCCCCCGCAATTCGCCCGCGCGGACGCTGGCGATGGCGTTATTCAGGATTTGCACGATCACTTCGTCGCTGACACTGCGGGCCAGCAGCGCCATCGATCCGCCCAGCAGGGCCGAGGCGACGGCCACCGGCGGGATATCCTGCCCGATCATGTATTCAATCGCCTTGTCCACGACCGAGCCCGCATGGCTGAGTTCCGTGGGGGCGCCGTCGTCATGGCCTTCCTGCATCGTCTCTCTCCTGTCGTCCTATTGCGCCGCCAGAGGCTCCGCCTCCTCCGCCGCCTGCATGGTCCACATACGGGCATAAAGCCCGCCTCGCGCCAGCAGGGCGGCGTGGGTGCCCTGTTCGGCGATCCGTCCGTCATCGAGCACGATGATCTCATCCGCGTCGACCACGGTGGACAGCCGGTGCGCGATCACCAGGGTCGTCCGGTGCGAGGCGACAGCGCCCAGGGCGGTCTGGATATCCTGCTCGGTCCTGGTGTCCAGCGCGCTCGTCGCCTCATCCAGGATCAGGATGCGCGGGTTCTTCAGGATCGTCCGCGCGATGGCCACGCGCTGCTTTTCCCCGCCCGACAGCTTCAGGCCGCGTTCACCCACGCGGGTGTCGTAACCCTCCGGCAGGCGCAGCACGAAATCATGCACCTGGGCCGAGCGGGCGGCCTGCTCGATTTCCTCCTGGGAGGCGCCGGGCCGGCCATAGCCGATATTGTAGCGGATGGTGTCGTTGAACAGGACCGTGTCCTGCGGCACCACGCCGATCGCCGCCCGCACGCTGTCCTGCGTCACGTCGCGGATGTCCTGCCCGTCGATCAGGATGCGCCCGCCGGTCACGTCGTAGAACCGGAACAGCAGGCGGCTGATGGTCGACTTGCCGGCCCCGGTCTGGCCCACGATCGCGAGCTTGCGCCCCGCCGGGATCGTGAAACTGACGCCCTTCAGGATTTCCCGGTTCGGCTGGTAGCCGAAATGGACATCGTCGAACCGGACCTCTCCGGTTGCGACCAGCGCGGGGGCGCCTGGCTTGTCGGTGATCTCGTGGTCGATCCGCAGCAGGTTGAACATCTGCTCCATGTCGACCAGGCCCTGCTTGATGGTCATGTAGACCATGCCCAGGAAGTTCAGCGGCTGGTAAAGCTGGATGAGATAGGTGTTGATCAGCACGAACTTGCCGATGGTCATGCTGCCGTCCTCGAACCCCTTGGCCGAGAGCAGCATGATGACCGTCAGGCCGACGGCGATGATCACCGCCTGGCCCAGGTTCAGCATGTTCAGCGATACCTGGACGCGCACCGCCGCCCGCTCATACCGTGCCAGCGCGCTGTCGTAGCGCGTGGCCTCGTGCGCTTCATTATTGAAATACTTGACGGTTTCGTAGTTCAGCAGGCTGTCCAACGCCTTGGTGGATGCGTCGTTATCCGTGTCGTTCATGGTCCGGCGATAGCGCCCGCGCTGGCTGGCGAGCAGCCCCGTGAAGGCGACATAGGCCAGCACGGCCGAACAGGTGATGGCGGCATAGCGCCAGTCGAACATGTACCAGATGATGGCCGTGACCATCACCAGTTCCAGCGCCGTAGGGACGACGTTGAACACCGCGAGCCGCAGGACCGACTGCATCCCCTGCGTGCCGCGATCGATCACCCGGGACAGGCCGCCGGTCTGGCGATCCAGATGGAAGCGCAGGCTGACGCCATGCAGATGCCGGAAGGTCCGCAGTGCCAGCAGCCGCACCGCCCTCTGCTGGACCGAGGCGAACAGCGCGTCCCGGATTTCTCCGAACCCCGCCCCGCCGACCCGCGCCAAGCCGTAGGCGATGATCAGGGCGCCGACGATCGCAAAGCTGGCCGCAGGACCCGAGGCCGGGGCCAGCGCATCCACCGTCCGGCCATACAGGATCGGCACATAGACCGTGGCGACCTTGGCCAGGAACATGAAGACCAGCGCCACGACAACGCGCACCTTCGCGCCCGGATTGCCGGCCGGCCAAAGATAGGGAAGCAGGGCCACCACAGTCTGGAAGCCGGAGCGCTGGGTAGGGACCGCTGCTGGCAAATCGGCTGGCGGTACGGCCTGGTATCGTCTCATGGCCTGGATGTGGCATGGTCCCCAGGCATTTGAAAGGCGACCGGGAGCAATTATGACAAACCGGACAGGATTCATGCGGCACATCCAGGCCTGCACGGACGCCGAACTCCCCGGCGACCGTGTGGCGTTCCGCGTCGGCGATCAGGCCGTCGGTTGGATCAGGCCCGACATGCTGGACGATCTGGCGGCGTTTCCGTCCCTCCGCTTCGCGCCCGACAGCATCAGCCTGACCGACGCCAACGCCTTACCCGAAATCGCCCAGGCCTTGTCCGAGCAGGGCTATTTCCGCTGGCGCCGAGAGGCGTTCGACGTGCGCGCCACCCCCGAAGGACCCGCCCTGGCGCAGATCGACCGCGGTGCCATCCCCTCCTTCGGCGTGATGGCGGCGGGTGCCCACGTAAACGGCTTGGTCCGCGACGGGGCTCGGGTCAGTCTGTGGATTGCCCGTCGCGCCATGGACAAGCTGCTGGATCCCGGGAAGCTGGATCATGTGGTGGCCGGTGGCGTGCCAGCCGGGCTGACCCCGTTCGAGACGCTGGTGAAGGAAGCCGCCGAGGAGGCGTCCATCCCGCCGCACCTCGCCAACCAGGCCCGCCTCGTCAGTCACCTCACCTATGCCATGGCTCGGCCCGAGGGGCTGCGACGGGACTGGCTGTATTGCTACGACCTGGACCTGCCCGCGGACTTCACGCCCCTGCCCGCGGATGGAGAGGTCGAGTCGTTCGAACTATGGCCGATCGAACGGGCGATGGAGGCGGTGCGGGACACCGATGACTTCAAGTTCAACGTGAACCTGGTGCTGATCGACCTGTTCATCCGCCTGGACCTGATCCGCGGCGCCGAGGCCACGAGCCTGCGGGCGGGGTTGAGCCACGGCGGGGTGTAGGTCTGGGACGCCCCCCCGTCATGGCGGCCGCAGGGCCGCCACCCTCGTCTTTTCCGCCCTGACCGACAAAGTCGTGGCTGGTGGGGCGCAGGAGCGGCAACGCCGGATCAGTTCAGTTGTCGCGCGCTCCTGAACGACAAAGGGCCAACCACCGCCGGAAAGCGGATGATTGGCCCTTTTGGTGTCCGGTCGCTCAGCCCTCGGGCGGAGCAGCCGCGATCGGGATTTCCCGTGGGTCGGGCTGGTCGCCCACGCCGGCGACGCGGATTTCCTCCGCCTCCCCCTGCTCACCCTGGGAGCCCTGGCCGCCTTCATCGCCATTCTGGTACTGGCGACGCTGCGGCGCCTGCGCCTGGCCCTGCTGGGCCGCCTGGTTCATGGCGTTCAGGATACGGAAATAGTGTTCCGCGTGCTGGAAATAGCTCTCGGCATTGACCCGGTCGCCGCTGCTGGTCGCGTCGCGGCCAAGCTGGAGGTATTTCTCGAAAAGCTGCTGCGCCGTGCCGCGCACGCGCACATCCGGGCCATTGCTGTCGAAAACATGGTTCCGGTTCATGGGGATATTGGCGCCACCGCTGTGGTGCCGCACAGTTCCCCCGCCACCGCCGCCACTACTGCCCCCGCCGCCGGAGCGATGGTTGCGGCCACGCATGCGTTTTATGTTCATACTTCTGCCGTCGCGCTTTCCGGTTGCGGGCAGCCGGCCTGGGGCCGGGACACACATTTCATGCGCCCCAAGGGAGACTTCCCCCTCGGCTCACCTGAGTTAGTTCGGCTTTGGTGCTGGCCCATGGTGCGCCCCGATCAAGAGCCACGGATCGGGGGTAAGCCACGTCAGGACAGCCGCAAAACAGCGGTCCCTGCCACCTTGCAACCCTAATGCGCCGATGCCGCAAAGCCAAACTATTTTTCATCCTCCGGACCCGCGCAGCACCACCGCGCGGGGAATGCCGGCCAGGTCGGGGTAGGACATCGCGCTCAACCCCGCCTCCGCCGCCAGGGCCGAGACCGCTTCGCTCTGCCCGATCCCAATCTCCAGCACGGCTCGGCCAGCGGGCGACAGCAGCCGAGGCAGGGACGGAATGATCCGCCGATACGCGTCCAGCCCGTCCGGTCCGCCATCCAGGGCCGACAGCGGCTCATGCAAAGCGACCTCGGGCATCAAGCCGGGGATATCGGACGCGGGGATATAGGGAGGGTTGGAGAGGATCAGGTCGAACCGGGCCTCGATCGCCTCGGCCCAGTCACCCTGGACGAAGGCGGTCCGGTCGGACAGGCCGCAGCGGCCGGCGTTGGCCCGGGCGATCGACAGGGCCTCGGCGGATTGGTCGATGCCGACACCGAAGGCCTCCGGACGTTCATGCAGCACGGCCAGCAGCAGGCAGCCGGTGCCGGTGCCGAGGTCCAGGATCAGACGTGGGTCAGCGACCTCGCGCAACGCCGCCTCGACGATCGTTTCCGAGTCGGGACGCGGGATCAGCGTGGCGGAAGACACCGCCAGATCGAGGCTCCAGAACTCCCGATGCCCGGTCAGATAGGCCAGCGGCACGTGGGTCGCCCGTTGCTCGACCAGGGCGTCGAAGGCGGTGGGGTCGATCCGCCGGTCGCCGTCGCGGATCAGGTCGGCGGTTGATAACCCAAGCGCATGGCCCAGCAGCAACCGGGCCTCCAGCCGCGGGTTGTCGGAAATTCCCGCCAGCCGTCCCGCGCCGAGGCGCAGGGCCTCGGCGATGGTCGCCGTCACTCCTGCGCGGCCAGCCGAGCGGCCTGGTCTTCGGCGGTGAGGGAGTCGATGAACTCGTCGAGGTCGCCGGCCATGACGGCGTCGATCTTGTAGAGCGTCTTGCCGATGCG
>CANJSR010000377.1 GCA_947476855.1 Acetobacteraceae bacterium | reverse complement strand
TCCTCCCCCGGCGTCGGCAGCGCCACCCATCTGCGGGATGAGGCGTTCAAGATCATCGCCGATGTCGACATCATCCACGTCCCCTACCGCACCGGGGCCGAGGCGCTGCCCGACCTGCTGGGCGGCCGGGTGGACATCATGAACGACAACATCTTCTTCCCCCAGGTCCGCATGGGCACGGTGAAGATGCTGGGCGTGATCAGCGGCCGCCGCCATCCGGAATTCCCCGACGTGCCGACCTTCGCCGAACAGGGCTTCGACATCAAACTGCCGGTCTGGGGCGGTATCCACGCGCCGGTCGGCACGCCCAAGGAAGCGACCGACACGATTGCCAGGACGATGGCCGAACTGAACCAGGAACCCGAGGTGATCGCCCGCATGCTCAAGATCGGCCAGGTCACCTTCACCGCCAGCCCGGAGGAACTGAAGAAGCGGATGGCCGAGGACGTGGAGTCCTATTCCGACTGGATCAAGAAGACCAACTTCAAGCTGGACTGATGGCATGAGCGGCGCGTCGGCGCCCGCGATCGGCGCCGACGGTCCGAAGGGCCTGCTGAGCATATCGGCCCGCCAGTGGCTGGTGCTGCTGACGATCCAGACGTCGACGCTGCTGTTCGGCATGACGCTGACGATCGCCAATGTCGTCCTGCCGCAGATGCGCGGCGCGCTGTCGGCGACCCAGGACGAGATTTCCCGGGTCATCACCTTCAATCTGGTCGCGACCGCCGTCGCCACGCCGATGTCGGGCTGGCTCGCCAACCGCCTCGGCTGGCGGCCGCTGATGCTGGGCACCCTGACCGGCTTCGTCGTGATGTCGTTCCTGTGCGGCATAGCGAATTCGCTCGAATCGCTGATCCTGTTCCGGGTCTGCCAGGGCATCTTCGGCGCACCCATCATGCCGGTCGGGCAGGCCATCCTGCTGGCGACCTTCCCCCGCCACCTGCACGCGACCGTCATGGTGATGTGGGGCGTCGGTGCCGTGTTCGGCCCGGTCTTCGGACCCATCTTCGGCAGCCTGATCGCCGACATCTATGACTGGCGCACCGCCTTCTTCATGATCATCCCGCCCGGCGCCGTCGCCATCGTCTGCACCTGGTTCGCCCTGCCCCGCCGGACCGAGAACACCGCCTCCCGCTTCGACTGGACCGGCTTCATCGCGCTCTCGATCGCCATCACCGGGCTGCAACTGTTGATGGATCGGGGCCAGCGGCTCGACTGGTTCGAATCGACCGAGATCGTCCTGTGCACCGTCGCCGCGGCCGTCGCGTTCTGGATCTTCGTGGTGCATTGCCTGACGACGGGCAATCCGTTCCTCGATCCGCGCCTCCTGCTCGACCGCAACTTCTCGGTGGGCACGCTGATCGCCTTCGTCATGGGCATGCTGAGCTATATCAGCCTGGCCTTGTTCCCGAGCCTGCTGCACGACCTGCGCGGCTATCCCGACAGCGCGATCGGGCTGCTGCTGGCCGGGCGGGGCGTCGGCAACTGGTTCGCCTTCCTGGTGATCGTCCCCTTCTCCCGCGTCTCGGCGCGCGGCGCGGTCGCCTTCGGGCTGGCCGCGCAGGCGCTGTCCGCCCTGGCGATGGCACAACTCGACATCAACCTGACCGGTTTCGACGTCTTCACGCTGAACATGGTCCAGGGTTTCGGCTTCGGCCTCGCCTTCACCCCGTTGATGGTCCTGTCCTTCTCCACCCTGCCGCACCATCAGATCAACGAGGGCTCGGCCGTCTTCACCCTGGTACGCAACTTCGGATCGAGCATCTTCATCTCGATCACCGTCGTGCTGCTGGTCCGGTCCACCGCGTCGAACTATTCCCGGCTGACCGAGCAGATCACGCCCTACAACAAGCTACTCCTGCATCCGGGCCTGCCCGAGGCATGGAACCCCGACACCATCGCCGGGCTGAGCCGGCTGTCGCGGGAAATCCTGCGACAGGCGTCGATGATCGGCTATATCAATGGATTCTATCTGGTCGCCGCCGTCGCCGCGGCCGGCCTGCCATTGGTGCTGCTGCTGCGCGGGATGCCACGCAACGACTGAACCGCCCGTCGTTGCGAAACCAGCCGGTGATCCCCATGCTACACGCGATGCTCCGCGCGAAGCCGACCGGCCTGCTGCTGGCCGCCCTGGTATCCATTCTGCTCCATGTCGCCGTGCTGGTACCGGTGGTCCTGCGGATGGGGGAGACCGCGACCGAACCACCGGACCAGGGCGGCCCGACGGAACAGGGCACGATCGAGTTCCTGCCGGTCGAGGCCCAGGGTTCCGTCCCCCAGCCGTCACCCCAGGAACACCAGCCCGACCCCGTCCAGGCCCAGGCACCAAGTCCCGCCCCCCCAACGGAGCATCAGGCTGAACCGGCCGAGCCCCAGCGGGAAGCCGTGGCCGAGACCCCGTCGGAAACCCAGGCCGAGGCCGACACCGAACCCACCGAGCCTGCTCGCACCCAAGCCGAATCAAGCCCCGCTCCGCCGCCGCCCAGCCCGCCGCCGACGCCACCGGCCCAGCAGGCGTCCGGCCTGACCATGAACCTCGCCGGCACCGACAGCGAAACCAACGCGATCATAACCGGTCACAACATCATCCCCGCCAGCCCCGACGACCGCACCCGTAACCGCCCGCCGGTCTACCCGATCGACGCCGCGCGCCGGGGCCAGCAGGGCACCGTGATCGTGGTGATCAACGTCTCTCCCCTCGGGCTGACGGCGGGCACCGAGATCGTGCAGAGTTCCGGTCACGCCAGCCTCGACCAGGCGGTCCTGGACGCGGTGCGAACCTGGCGCTTCCGTCCCGCCATGCGCGACGGGATGGCGGTGCCCTTCGACATGCCGATGCAGTTTGTCTTCTCCTCCAAATAAAGGATCCCATGCATGGTACGCATCGATCGCGTCGTGACCCGTGGCGGCGACAATGGTCAGACATCCCTGGGCGACGGCAGCCGGATCGCGAAATCCGACCCGCGCATCCACGCGATCGGGGAAATCGACGAGACCAACGCCGCGCTCGGCCTGCTGCGCCTGCACACCCATACCCGCCCGCGGGAGGACGCGATGCTCGCCCGCATCCAGAACGACCTGTTCGACCTCGGCGCCGATCTTTGCGTGCCCGGCCAGGGCGGCGACCGGCTGCGGCTGGCCGACGACCAGGTGCTGCGGCTGGAGCAGGAGGTCGATGCGATGAACGCCGACCTGTCCCCGCTGACCAGCTTCGTCCTGCCCGGCGGCCTGCCAGGCGCGGCGCAGGCCCATATGGCGCGGGTGATTATCCGCAGGGCCGAACGGGCGCTGGCCGCCGTACCGGGGCTCAATCCGGCGATCCATCGCTATGTGAACCGGCTGTCCGACCACCTGTTCGTCCTCGCCCGCGTGCTGAACGACAACGGGGCCGCCGACGTCCCCTGGGTCCCCGGCGCGCACCGCTGAGGGCATCCGAAGCGAATCAACATGCGATGGCGACTTGTTCCGGACCGGCCGCCGCCCTAACTGATCGGCGCCATGAGCCACGAACACGAACACCCGTCCTCTTCCCAGGACCCCTCCTCGGCCGCCGGCGCGTCCGCGGCGCACCAGGACACACCCATGACCCCGGAACAGGTGATGCAGGCCGCCTCTGCCCGGATCACCGAACTTGAAGCCGAACTGGCGGAGATGAAGGACCGCTGGGTCCGCGCGGAGGCCGAAACGGCCAATGTGCGCGCCCGTGCCAGGCGGGAGGTGGATGAAACCCGGCAATACGCCGTGCAGAAATTCGCCACCGACGTCGTCGAATCGGCCGAGAACCTCAAGCGCGGCATCGATGCCCTGCCGCCGGTCTCGGACGGAGAGCCGGACATCCTGGGCAAGGTGCGCGAGGGCCTTGATGGTATCCAGCGCGCCTTCACCGGCATGCTCGAACGCAACGGCGTCAAGCAGACCGATCCCGTCGGCCAGCCCTTTGACCCGAACCTGCACCAAGCGATGGCCGAACAGGAATCGGTCGAGCACAAGGCCGGCACGGTGATGCAGGCCTGGACCCATGCCTGGACCCTGAACGGGCGGCTGCTGAAGCCGGCCATGGTCGTCGTCGCGAAGGCGCCGCCGGCCGAAATCCAGGGCTAGTGGCATGATTGGCGCGGCGTCACAAAAAAGACCTGCCGCGCCCTTGCCGCCGGCCTGCCAGCCTCATACATCCTGAACATTACAGACCCTCCCGACCGGGAGGACCCATGGGGACGATAACGGTGCCTCGGGCCGCATTCGTCCGCTGACAAGGAGCCTATCATGAGTAAAGTCATCGGTATTGACCTCGGCACCACGAACTCCTGCGTCGCCGTTCTGGAAGGCAAGGATGTTCGGGTCATTGAAAACAGCGAGGGCGCGCGCACCACGCCCAGCATGGTCGCCTTCAGCGACTCCGGAGAACGCCTTGTTGGCCAGGCCGCCAAGCGCCAGGCCGTCACCAACCCGACCAACACCCTGTTCGCCATCAAGCGCCTGATCGGCCGTCGCTACGACGATCCGCTGGTGGCCAAGGACAAGGGCATGGTCCCGTATGAGATCGTGCGCGGCGACAATGGCGACGCCCATGTTGAATCGCGCGGCGAGAAATACGCCCCCAGCCAGATCAGCGCCTTCATCCTGATGAAGATGAAGGAAACCGCCGAGGCGTTCCTGGGCGAAACCGTCACCCAGGCGGTCATCACCGTCCCGGCCTACTTCAACGACAGCCAGCGCCAGGCGACCAAGGATGCCGGCCGCATCGCCGGCCTCGACGTCCTGCGCATCATCAACGAGCCGACCGCCGCCGCGCTCGCCTACGGCATGGACAAGAAATCCGCCGGCACGATCGCGGTCTATGACCTTGGCGGCGGCACCTTCGACATCTCGATCCTCGAGATCGGCGATGGCGTGTTCGAGGTGAAGTCGACCAACGGCGACACGTTCCTGGGCGGTGAGGACTTCGACCTTCGCATCATCGAGTACATGGCGGAGGAATTCCGCAAGGACAGCGGCATCGACCT
>CANJSR010000376.1 GCA_947476855.1 Acetobacteraceae bacterium | reverse complement strand
TGGCCGGTGGAGGACCGTTGAACACCGAAACGGTCCGCCCCCGCTCATCCGCGTCGCCATCGACGTCCTGCACCGCTTTGGGCAACAGTCGATCGGCTGCGCGCCTGATCTGGTGGCTCGTTCGGTAGTTCACCGTCAGCGTCGAAGATCGCCCCCGCACATCGACGCCAAGCGCCGCCCACGAAAATGGCTGCTGGAATATCCGTTGCCCAAGGTCGCCCGCAAAGAACAGCGCATCGGCTGACTTCGGAGCGATCGCCGCCAGGAAACGCAACTCCGCAACCCCCAGGTCTTGCGCCTCGTCCACGACGATCTGATCAAATGGCTTTGCCTCGCGCCCCGCGTAATAGGCCGCAACCCGCCCATACACATCCGGCCACGTCGCCAGGCCTCGCTTGGCCAGCGCCGCCCGCACGGCTGCAAACACCGGCCACAGCCGCTCCCGCTGCCCCGCGCTCATGCGGTTCTTGCGGCCCAGCCGAGGCACCTTCGCATAAGCCTCGACATCCGCGATCTGCCAGGCATCGACGACGTGCCGCCACTCGGAAAGCAAGAACCGGGGCGTGAACCCTTTCACCCCCACCGCCTCCGAGGCCTTGCTCACCGCGTCCGCCACCTGCTCATCCGACGCCACCATTGCCCGACGCCCGAACGCCAGTTGGTAAAGCTCATCGGCCACCGTCCGATAGGGTGCCACCGTCACCCGCCGCAGCGCCGGCGACCCAGCCCCCAGCAACACGCCGAGCTTCCGGGAGAGCGCGTTGGCCAGGGGCTGGGAGAAGGTGGTGAGCAGCACCTTCCCCTCGGCTCCCGCCAGGCGCGCGGCGCGGTGCAGCGCGACGACGGTCTTGCCGGTCCCAGCCGACCCCAACGCGCGGGCCGGTCCGTTGTAGGTCCGCTCCACCATGCCCCGCTGGTCGGGATGCAGGAAGATCGCCCATTGCTCCCACGGGGCATCCAGCGCGTGCATGAGCGCGTCCACGTTCTCCACCACCCGGAACCGGCGCAGCGCGTCGGGATGAGCAAAGGGATCGGCGGGCACGACGGGGGCCGGCGGGCGTAGGCGGCCGGTGCTGACATACTCCAGCAACGCCTCGGCGGCTTCGGCCGGCAGGTGTTCGGCCAAAGCAAGGAAGCCGTCCTCGGTCGCGCCCCGAACATCCTCGACCCAGTCCACCGGGACACCGACCCCCAGCAATTCCTCCGGCGACAGCGCCAGAAACAGCCGCTTGGGCGGCGCTGGCTCCACCGGAACGGGCACATCGAGAATAGTATCGGCACGCGGTGCGAACAGGTCCTCTACCCGTTCCCGCACCTCCACGATCTGGATCGCCCCCGTCGCCGGATGTGCCTCGATCCTGCGCCGCTCGGCCCAAGTATAGGCGTCGTCGTGATGGCCGACATAGGCGAGCAGGAAACTCGCGTCGGTCTTGTGGATGATGATCCGGATATCGCCGCTGACCCGCACCGACCAGAAATGAGGGTCACGAGACCGTTCGATGCGATGGAACCGCAGGCCGGGGGCCGCGGGGTCCATCTGCAGGTCAAACGCCGTGGTCTTGGCGGCCTTCTGCTCGGCCCCCGCCAGACGGGCGAGGCTGGCGCTGAAGGTTGCGGCGATGCGGAATTCCATGCTCCCACACACCTCGCTTATGCATGGACCAGCGGTCGGTCCAACCATGGATCGGAACCTTTCGCCATCTGCGTCAACCTGAGCACCCAGGGGTTTCGTAAATCTGCGTCATTCAATAACAAGATCACGTGGGCCTTCGCTCGGGAAATCGCAACATTGATCAGACGACGTCCCTCGCTGGAGTTAAGAAATGCCCCTCCCGCGTCGACAGGATCGAAGATAACTATTGCCGCCTCGGTCCCTTGTGAACGATGCACGGTGCTGACCTTAATGCGTCGAGTGGTCTCGCGCCTTAGAAAACCGCGAATCATGGCGCGTTGGGCCCGGAATGGCGTCAGCACCAGCATGTCTTCGGCAGATGTGTAGGAACCAAGCAGCTCATTCACGTATGATTCAACCAGCTTACCCGACGCATATCGGATCATCCCATTAAATTTGGCTGACCACTGAGCATCTCCTGCCCGCATATCGACCATCACCCTTGGTAATTCCTTACCACCAATAAACACAGGTGAACGTTCACGGTGCCACTCAGAGTCTGCAGCTGCCCGTGGGCAAACATACAGATTTCCTTCGTAGAAGACGGTCCCCACCGCTCGGCAAATCTCCCCGGTCATTCTCGATTGCTCATCGAGTTGTACCTTGTGTGCGCTCCGCAACATGTGGAACGCGGTTCGTGCCAATACCGTGTGGACTGCCGCAGCCGGATTTTGGACAATCGGCGAAAGCTGGTTAGGATCGCCTGCAAAAATTAATTGCTTAGACAGTCCAGATAGCATTAATGCTGCTGGAGCAGACACCTGACTTGCCTCATCGCAAACGAGGAAGTGGTACCGACCAGAGCGCAACTGGTCAAACCAGATAAAGGCAGATGCAACGGTGCAAGCCACCAGCCTTGCGCCCGCGATGACCTGGGCCAGATCGCCATTCAGGTGGGCACGTGCACGCTCGATCTGTTCCTTCCACTGAACATACTTTGATATATCTGAGCGCGGCGGTTCATCAATCTCCAAGGCAGCGAGTTGCGTGGCAGCAGCGACAACTTCAGGCGCCAGAAGGTGGGCTCGATCACTAAATTTTCGTGCATCGAAACGAGAGCCAATGCGGCGAAGATGGTGACGGACATCCATGCGACCAAGGCGTTCCAACCAATCATCGACGGCAAGCAGTGCGCCATCGGTCGCGATGTTTGTTGGACCCAAAAGGAGTATGCGGCAATCGGGAAATCGGGTCAGTAAGTATGATACCATTGCCCCTATCGTGTATGTCTTCCCCGTGCCCGGAGGACCGATAATCAACGAGTGGCGGTAAAGCGCTGCATTCATTGCCTCCTGTTGCATTTTGCGAAGATCGGAAAACGCGGGAGGCAGGGATCTGACTTTCAGTAATAGCTCGGGCGGACCCACCCGCAAAGCTCCCATCAGACCTCGAGGGAGTTGGCCAGATTGCCATAGCTCAATCAGCGGCGTCAGAAAATCACGTGGGAAAAGGCGCAACACCTGACCGGGGACCGGCATCGGCCCCTGAAAGAACCGGATAACGATCCGACCATTATTCGCATCGACTGCGAACACTTCGCCACGCCCGTCGTTATCACGGTCCCAGACAGCCCTGCTTCCCTCCAGTCCCTCATCAAGAGCACTACCTCTTTGTCCCCTCAGCGGTTCTATCGAGAGGACAAGTTTGTTGTCTTCCTGAGTGGCGGAGAGAACAGAGAACCCCAGGCCGGCCTTTCTGTGGTCACGCTCTGCGATTAGCGCCTGAACAATGGTCTGTGGGGTCCACGTAACCATAGGTCGGGGGAGCGATTTCTTATCTTTGAGAGAATCATCCAATGCTGAACACTTTCATCACCTCATCCCCGAAGTGATTGATCACCTTCACCGCCACCCGCCCCGTCTCCGGCCTCGGGAACGGGCGGGAGACATCGCGGTAGAGCGTGGCCCAGGCTTCCTCGTCGATCTCGGCGCGCAGGGCTGTCTTCAGCGACTTGTAGGGGTCGTTGGCGCCCAGGAAGTAGGCGTGGCGGACGTAGAAGCTTTCCTCGTTGTAGTCGGTGTCGATGAACCAGGCGGCGATGCTCTTGGTGTCGCCCGATCGGATGTCGCCGGTCTGGGGGTCGAACACGTCCACGCCGATGATCCTGATCCGCACGTGGTCGGGTTGGTCGGGCACGGCCTCCACGATCAGATCAGGTTCGCCGAACACCACGAACAGGTTGCCGCGGCCGGTGTTCTTCAGGTCCTCGGCCATGTGCAGGTCGGGGTTCATGCGCGCCTTCAGGATCGGCATGGGGCCGAGTTTCGTCAGCTCGGAGGCGTGGGCGTCGTAGTTGAAGGCGCAGGCGATCAGGACGTCGAACCTTGCCTCCGACGCCTCTCGCGCCGCGGTCACCAGGTCGGTGCGCGACAGAGTGCCGAACTCCGGCCCGATCAGGATGCCGGCTCGGCGTTCGGTTTCGCCTTCCAGGAACCGCCCCTCGGCGCCGATGTAGTTGCCGGGCCAGGGGTGCAGGCTGGTGAAGTGGATGCTGTCGGCCTTTTGGGTCTGATGCACGCCGGCGGTGCGGAGGTGATCCAGCACCATGGCGGCGAAGTCCACAGGCGGAGCGGCGGCCTTGCGGCGCTGGCCGGGGGCGGCGGGCAGGTCGAGCAATTCATCCTCATCCGCCGGCACCACGCGGTGCGGGGAGAGGCTTTCGACCGTGAAGGGGCCGGCGACGCGGATGCGCGACCGATCCTCATACGGACGGTCGTAGAGGTATTCGATATCGGCCCGCCGAGCGATCGAGGCGTCGATACGCCTCTGCCGCTCGATACGGGATTCCCACCAGGCGACGTGGGTTTTCGTGACGGCGGCGGGCCATTTCGGGTCCGGGTCGCGGGGGATTTGCCATTCCTCCCACGCCGTGCCGAGGGCGGCGTTGAGGCTGGCGCGCAGGGGTTCGAGGGTTTGTTGGGCTTCTTCCCAGAGGACGTCGATTTCGGCGTTGTTGGCGATGGATTTCAGCGTGATGTGGGGGACACGTTCGTAGACAAAGCCGTGCCGGACATCATCGTAAGCGACGCTGGTGGACAGGATTGTACCAGATAAAGACTGCTCTTTTGACTGGCCCGTACGGCTATCTGCTAGATAATAGTACGGATATTTTGTCGTCATAATTCTGGTGCGAGCAAGGGCCACAGCAACACGTGAAGTATCGACAGTAATCCAGCGGCGGCCCCACTGTTCCGCGACAGCCGCGGTGGTGCCCGAGCCGCAGGTCGGATCGAGGACGAGATCACCAGGGTCAGTAGCCATGAGCAAGCATCGTTGCACGACTTTTACGGCCGTCTGAACCACATAAAGTTTTGAGTCTCCGAAGCCGCTTTGGCGGGTATCTGCTCACGAATCCCCTCATT
>CANJSR010000375.1 GCA_947476855.1 Acetobacteraceae bacterium | reverse complement strand
CCTGTGATCTTCCCCCACCCCAACCATCCCCCGTGACTCCGCCCCCGCCCTGCGCTACTTCCTCCCCCTTCGCGTTTCGACATTTCCGGGGATCCCAAGTCCGCCATGGCCAGCAGCAACGATATCCGCGCCACGTTCCTGGACTATTTCGCCCGCAACGGCCACCAGGTGGTCGAAAGCTCGCCGCTCGTGCCGCGCAATGACCCGACCCTGATGTTCGCCAACTCGGGCATGGTCCAATTCAAGAATGTGTTCACGGGGCAGGAGCGTCGGGCGTACAGCCGAGCGACGACGGCGCAGAAATGCGTGCGGGCGGGGGGCAAGCACAACGATCTGGATAATGTCGGCTACACCGCGCGCCACCACACCTTCTTCGAAATGCTGGGGAATTTCAGCTTCGGCGACTACTTCAAGGAAGGCGCCATCCCCTATGCCTGGGAACTGCTGACCAAGGATTTCGGCGTCGACAAGGACCGCCTGCTGGTCACGGTGTTCTCGGAGGATGAGGACGCGGCCGCCATCTGGCGCAAGGTTGCCGGCCTGCCCGACAGCCGCATCATCCGCATCCCGACCTCCGACAATTTCTGGCGGATGGGTGATACCGGCCCCTGCGGCCCGTGCTCGGAAATCTTCTACGACCATGGCGACCACATCTGGGGCGGCCCGCCGGGCTCCCCCGAGCAGGACGGCGACCGTTTCGTGGAAATCTGGAACCTGGTCTTCATGCAGTATGAGGAAGGGCCGCCCGGCACGCGCGTTTCGCTGCCGCGGCCCTCGATCGACACCGGCATGGGGCTGGAGCGGTTCGCCGCCATCCTGCAGGGCAAGCACGACAACTACGACACCGACACGCTGCGCGCCCTGATCCTGGCGAGCGCGGAGGCCACGGGCCAGGACCCGGACGGCCCGCACCGCACCAGCCATCGGGTGATCGCCGACCACCTGCGCTCGGGCGCGTTCCTGATCGCCGATGGCGTGCTGCCGTCGAACGAAGGACGCGGCTATGTCCTGCGCCGCATCCTGCGTCGCGCCATGCGCCACGCGACGATGATGGGCGCGCGGGAGCCTGTGATGCACCGGCTCGTGCCGGCCTTGGTCCGCCAGATGGGCGGCGCCTACCCGGAACTGGTCCGCGCCGAAAAGCTGATCATCGAGACGCTGCTGCTGGAGGAAACCCGCTTCAAGCAGATGCTCGAACGCGGCCTTCATTTGCTGGCCGAGGAAACCGGTCGCCTGGGCGAAAACCAGCCTCTGCCCGGCGCCGTCGCCTTCCGTCTGTATGACACGTTCGGCTTCCCCCTCGATCTGACGCAGGACGCCCTGCGGGAGCAGGGGCGGACGGTGGACACCGACGGGTTCGATACCGCCATGGCCGAACAGCGCACCCGCGCCCGTGCCGCCTGGGCTGGCTCGGGTGAGGCCGCGACCGAAACCGTCTGGTTCGAGATCAAGGAGAATGCCGGGGCCAGCGAGTTCCTGGGGTATTCGACCGAAAGCGCCGAGGGTGAAATCCGCGCCATCGTCTCGGGCGGCGCGCCGGTGGACGCCGCGGAGGCCGGGACCGAGTTGGCCTTGGTGCTGAACCAGACCCCGTTCTACGCCGAAAGCGGCGGCCAGGTCGGCGATATGGGCGTGATCAGCGGGCCGGACGGGCTGCGGATCGCCATCACGGACACGCAGAAGAAGCTGGGCGACCTGTTCGTCCATGTGGGCCGGGTCGAGTCCGGTACCGCCCGCGTCGGCACCGCGGTGGTGGCCGAGGTCGATCACAGCCGCCGGTCCGCCATCCGCGCGCACCATTCCGCCACCCACCTCCTGCACGAGGCGCTGCGTCGCAAGCTCGGCACTCATGTCCAGCAGAAGGGCAGCCTGAACGCGCCCGACCGGCTGCGCTTCGATGTCAGCCACCCGAAGGCGATCACGGCCGATGAAATCGCGTGGGTCGAGGCCGAGGTGAATGCCCGCATCCGCGACAACTCCGAGGTCACGACCCGCCTGATGACGCCTGAGGCCGCGGTGGACCTCGGCGCCATGGCGCTGTTCGGGGAGAAATACGGGGAAGAGGTCCGCGTCGTCGCCATGGGCGGGCCCGACGGCAACAAGGATGCCTGGTCGATCGAGCTTTGCGGCGGCACGCATGTCCGCCGCACGGGCGATATCGGCTATTTCCGCGTGGTGGCGGAAGCCGCGGTCGCCGCCGGCGTGCGCCGAATCGAGGCTGTGACGGGCGCCTCGGCTGAATCGATGGTGGCGGAAATCGAATCCCGCCTGCGTGACGCCGCCGTGGCGCTGCGCGCCGCCCCGGCCGAGGTCGCGGACCGCATCAACGCCCTGCTGGAAGACCGCCGCAAGCTGGAGGCGCAGATCGCCGACCTCCGCAAGCGCCTGGCCACCGGCGCCGGCAGGTCGGAGATCGAGGAGATCAACGGCGTGAAAGTCGCCGCCCGCAACCTGGGTGACGTACCGGCAAAGGACCTCAAGGGCCTGGCCGAGGCGATCGGCAAGCAGATGGAATCCGGGATCGTGGCGCTGGTCTCCACGTCCGAAGGCAAGGCGAGCATCGTGGTGGGCGTGTCCAAGGACCTGACCGGGCGGTTCAGCGCGGTCGACCTGGTGCGCGCCGCATCTGCGGCAGTAGGCGGCAAGGGCGGCGGCGGGCGGCCGGATATGGCGCAGGCGGGCGGTCCCGATGGGGCGCGGGCGGATGACGCGCTGACGGCGATCCGCGCAGCTCTGGGGTAACGCCCAGCGCCCAGGCGCGCGCGGGATGGACTATCTCTCGATCTGGCCGTTCTTCGCGGGGATGGCCCTCCTGCTGGTGATCGTCGGGACGCCGCTGTTCGCGGCGCTCGATGCACCGGCGGGGGCCGAGCGGGTGACGACGCTGGACGGGCTGCGCGGCTATCTGGCGCTGGCCGTCGTGTTCCATCATGGGGCGATCTATCACTTCTATCTGGAGACCGGGGCGTGGCAGTTGCCGCCATCTCGGTTCTACGCGCTGGCCGGTCCCATGGGCGTGGCGTTGTTCTTCATGATCACCGGCTATCTGTTCTGGGGGCGGCTGGTCCGGGCGGAGGGCGTGCTGGACTGGCGATCGCTTTATGTCGGGCGGGTGTTCCGCCTGGGGCCTCTCTACCTCCTCGCGGTGGGGATCATGTTCGCGGTGATCTTCGCGTCCACCGGCCTGGTGCTAAACGTGTCGCCCTTGGAACTGGCCCGCCAGATCGGAAGCTGGCTGATCCTGGGCGTCATCAAGGGGCCCAAGCTGAACGGGTTCGAGCACACCGAGCAGATCCTGGCCGGCGTCACCTGGACCCTGCGGTATGAGTGGCTGTTCTATTTCAGCCTGCCCCTGCTGGCTTGGCTGCTCCGCAAGGGATACCGGCATCTGACCCTGGCGCTCCTGTTGGTGGCCGTTCCGGCCCTGGTCCTGCTGTTCATCCCGCCCAATCGCGACGTCTACGCGACCGTGCTGTTTGGCCTGGGGATGCTGGCGGCGTCCCTGCAACAGGCGGGGCTGGCGGTCCGGCTGCCCGATCGCTTCGCCTCGGTGGTGGTGCTGGGGTTGCTGGGGGCGGTGCTGTTCTTTGATACGGCCTACCAGACCGCGCCGATGCTGCTGATGGGGGCGGCGTTCTGCCTGATCGCCAATGGCTGCACGGTGTTTGGCCTGCTGACGCTGCGGCCGGCCTACCGCCTCGGAGCGATCAGCTATGGCATCTACCTGCTGCAAGGCCTGGCGCTGGCGGCGTTCTTCCGGCCGGACGCCATGCGCGCCTATGGGCTGTCATCGCCCTGGGCGCATTGGAGCCTGGTGGCGGCCAGCCTGCTGCTGCTGCTGGTTGGGTCCGCCCTCGCGCATGTTCTGCTGGAACGGCCGGGGATTGCGTTCGGGAAGGTGGTGGCCCGTCGTCATCGGGGATGACGAGGGAGGGAGGTCGAACCCCCTCCCGTCACGCCCCGGCCGCGGTTACCGCCGCGTCAGCCGCAGGTACCCCAGGTCATCCACCAGCGCCTGCCAACCGGGCGGCAGGACGGTCGTGGAATCCAGCGCCTCGATGATGGCCGGCCCGAGGATGTTCGTTCCCGGCGTCAGGCCGTTGCGCCAATGCACGGGCGTGTCGACGAAGCCGGTGGTCGGGAACCAGACCGAGCGTTGCCGCAACCGCGCGCTGCCGGGATCGGCGTGCTGCGTCAGTTTAAGGTCCGGCAGGCGGCCGAGCGCGGTGAGGCGGAGGTTGACGAGCTGAACGGGCTCGTTCCGGTTGGCGTGGCCGTAGGTCTGGGCGTGCTTGACGTGGAACTGCTCCGCCAGCGCCTCCAGGCTTTCCCGCGTGATCGGGCCGTCGGCGACCGGGATCGTCAGCTCATAGGCCTGCCGGCGATAGCGCACATCGGCCTGGCGCAGCAGCGCGCGCCGTTCGGCCGGCACGCGCGCGGCTTCCAGCATCGCGGCACCGGCGGTTTCCATCGCCGCGATCGCATCACCGACGCGGCTGGCCTCGACGGTGCCCAGATCGGCATAGAGCGTGCGGGAGTAGTCGCGCTTCAGGTCGGTCGCCACCAGCCCCAGCGCCGAGAACGCACCGGGCGCGGGGGGGATGATGACTTCGGGGATCGCCAGTTCCTCGGCCAGCGCCACGGCATGCACCGGGCCGGCGCCACCGAAGGCGATCAGGCTGAATTCCCGCGGGTCATGGCCGCGCTCGACCGAGACGATCCGCAGCGCCTGCGCCATGTTGCTGTTCACGACCTCGATGATCCGCGACGCCGCCTCGGCCGAGGTCAGGTTGTAGCGGTTGGCGACGTGGTCGGTGATGGCGCGTTCGGCCGCGGCGGAGTCGATCTTCAACGCCCCGTCCAGCAGCGCGTCCCGGTCCAGCAGGCCGAGGACGACGTTCGCATCGGTTACCGTGGGGAACGTGCCACCACCGCCATAGGCCGCCGGCCCCGGATCGGCGCCGGCGCTGTGCGGGCCGACCTTCAGCGAGCCGCCCGGATCGACCCAGGCGATCGAGCCGCCGCCGGCGCTGACCTCGG
>CANJSR010000374.1 GCA_947476855.1 Acetobacteraceae bacterium | reverse complement strand
CCCATTCGCGGGCATCAGCACCGGCACGCCGCCGACGACATGATCGGTCGCCCGGATATAGGTATCCGAGGCTGCGTGGTTCGGCATGCCGAACACACCGAACTGCTTGGTGCAGCAACTGATGCCGACGAGCGGCTTGATGGGCCGGGATGTTCTCATGATAGGTTGGGATCATTGCCGATTCCCGTGGCAAAATGAAGACGTATCTCGCGGGATTCCCTCCTTTCGGTGGGACCCTGGCATGACGGAGGCGGGGATGGCGGAAAACACGCTGCGCGACCGGATCGGAATCGATGTCGGCCGCAAGCTGAAATTCGAGGACGCGATCGCCTGGGCCGCCCGCCACGGAGTGCGCCACGTCGATATCCAACTCGACACCGGAGAGAACGCGTTCAGCCGGATCGACGCCGCCCGCGCCCGGGCGATCCGCGATTCGGCGGAACGGGCAGGGGTGCGACTGGGGCTGCATACGTCGTCCGCCGTCAATGTCGGCGAATATGCCCCGGTGCTGAGCGAGGCGACCGACGCCTATCTGCGCGCCTATATCGACGCGGCCGAACGCCTGGGCGCGGACTGGATCGTCGTCCATGCCGGATTCCATTTCACCGCGGATGTCGCGGAGCGGATGCAGGCCGGGCTCGACCGCCTGCGCCGCGTGCTGGACTACGCCGAGGCCCGCGGGGCGCGCCTGCTGCTGGAGAACCTGAACAAGGAACCGCCGGACGCGGAGGTCCATTATCTGGCCCATACGCTGGAGGAATGGCGGTGGTACTACGACCGCATCGCCTCCCCGGCGTTCGGGCTGTCCTTCACGGCGAACCACGCGCATCTGGTGCCGGAGGGCGTCGCCGGGTTCCTGGCCGCCATGCCGCTGGATCGGGTGGCCGAGGTGCGGCTGGCCGATTGCTGGCGCAACGGGAAGGAGGAGCATCTCCGTCCCGGCCAGGGCGACTTCGATTTCCCAGGGTTGTTCCGGGCGCTCGGCGCGGCGGGGTATACCGGCATCTACACGAATGCCTTCGGGTCGCTGGAGGACATGCTGGCGGCCCGGGACCTGTTCGCCGGGATGGGCTGACCCCGGCCGGGACCTTGCGTGTGCCGACCAGGGAATGTTCTTGGTTTCGGTGGATGGCCAACTGTAACAAACGGGTCTTACGGCCTTGATTGGGCCTCCGCGTCCGTGACCCAGTGCCGGCGCGGACGCCCGTCGCGCCATGGGCCGGGGAGCGTTCCGTCCGGTTTCCTCCGTCGCGGGATCGCCCCATGGCCACAGCTTCGACCACGTCCTCCGCCGCCGCCTGGCGCACGGGGCAATCCTATTCGGTGGGTGCCCTCGTGCTGTACCAGGGCGCCACCTACCGGGCCCTGCAGGCCACGACATCGATCAGGACCTGGAACCCGGTCGACGCGCCCGCTTTGTGGACGCTGGTGACCGGCACGCCGGTCGAGCCCCCGCCGCCCCCGAACGGCACGCCCACCGGCGGATGGGCGGCGGGCCAGGTCTACACATCCGGCATGACCGTGACGGTCGATGGGGTGACCTATCGCGCCAACTGGTGGACCCAGGGCAACGACCCGGTCCGCAACAGCGGCCCCACGGGCAGCGGACAGCCCTGGACAGTGGTCGCCGGCGCGCCACCGCCTCCCGACCCCGACCCCGACCCCGACCCCGACCCCGACCCCGACCCCGACCCCGATCCGGGTCCCGATCCCGTTGGCGGCTCCTGGTCCGCCGGGACCGTCTATACCGGAGGCATGACCGCCACTTGGGGCGGTGTCACCTACCGGGCGAACTGGTGGACGCGGGGCGATGACCCCTCGGCCAACAGCGGCCCCTCCGGCAGCGGCAAGCCCTGGTCGGTGGTCGCTGGCGCCGATCCCGGCCCGCAAATCCCCGCGGCCCCGACCGGGCTGACGGTCACCGTGTCCTCCGCCACCGCGGCCTTGCTGACCTGGCGCGCGGTCGACGGCGCCACCCGCTACATCATCTATGAGGACGGGGCGCGGATCGGCACCACGACCGGGACCAGCTTCACCGCCGCGGGCCTGACGGCCGAAACCCGCTACCGCTTCGCCATCGCCGCCGAGAACGCCGTCGGCACCTCCGCCCCCGGCGCCGAGGTGGCGGTCACGACCCGGCCCGCGACCGTGCCGGATCCGGATGTCGACCAGGTCTTCGCGCCCTATATCGACCTGAGCCTCTATACCTCCCAGAACCTCGCCGACATCCAGGCGGCCTCGGGCATCAAGGCCTTCACGCTGGCCTTCGTGCTGGACTCGGGCAACGGGCAGGTGGGCTGGGGCGGGATCGGCTCCATCGCCAACGACGCCTTCCCGAACGGGACGACGGTCCTGTCACAGATCCAGGCGATCCGGGCAGCGGGCGCGGATGTCACCATCTCCTTCGGCGGCGCCAATGGGACCGAGGCGGCGCTGGTTGCGCCGAACGCCGCGACCTTGCAGGCGCGCTACCAGAGCGTGATCGACCGCTATCAGGTCACCTCGCTGGATTTCGATATCGAGGGCGGGGCGGTGGCCAACCAGGCCTCCCTGACCCTGCGCGACCAGGCGCTGATCGGGCTGAAGGCGGCCAATCCCGGCTTGAAGATTTCCTTCACCCTGCCGGTGCTGCCGACCGGGCTGGATCACAACGGGCTGAATGTCCTGCAAACCGCCCAGCGCGACGGGCTGACGCCCGACGTCGTCAACATCATGGCCATGGATTACGGGCCGGCGGTCGACAATGGCGGCCAGATGGGTGCCAACGCGATCAGCGCCGCGCTCAACACGATCGAGCAGATGCGCTTCATCGGCCTGGACTCCAAACTGGGCATCACCCCGATGATCGGCGTCAACGACGTGGCCGGAGAGGTCTTCACCCTGGCCGATGCCCAGTCCCTACTGGACTTTGCCCAGGACAATCCGGATATCGAGCGGCTGTCGATGTGGTCGGTATCGCGCGACAATGACAGCACCGCAGGCTCGCCCTGGGCGTCGCCCACCGGCAGCGGACTGGTCCAGGACGACTACGCATTCTCCCACATCTTCGGGCAAATATGATCAGGCGACGCGACGCCTGGCCAGTTCCGCCATGTTCAGCCGCAGGCCCAGGCCCGGCTCCTCCGAAAGATGGAAGAACCCGCCGGTGGGGAGGGGTGGGTTCTCGAACACCGCATGGGTACGGCTGGAGGGATCGTTCCACTCGGCTGGCTTCGTCCCTTGCAGCAGGGACGCCACGATATGCAGGTTCGCCATGTGCCCGATCATCGGCTGCGTCTGGTGCGGCACCAGCTCCACCCCATGCGCCTGCGCCAAAGCGGCGCAGCGGAGCAGGCCGGTGATGCCGCCCATCTTCACGATGTCAGGCTGCACCATGCGGACCCCGGCCCCGATCAGGTCGGCCAGGGCCGCGGTCGTATAGGTCTGCTCTCCGGCGGAGACGGTGATCGACAGGCGTTGCGCCACCTCGCCCATCGCCTTGACGTGGTAGTGCTGGACCGGTTCCTCGAACCACCAGTAGCCCAGTTCCTCCAACGCCCGCCCGACCCGGATCGCACCACCGATCGAGTAACAATTGTTCGCATCGAAGGCCAAGGGGAAGTCGTCGCCCACCAATGCCCGCACGGCACGAGCCTTCTCGATGTCGCCCGGAATGTCGGCATCCAGCATCGTGCGGTTGTTGTCGAAGCGGATCTTGATCGCGGCCGGATGGTCCTTGAGCCGCTGCTCGACGATGCGCTCCACCTGCTCCACGGATCGCTCCGCGTTGCCGCCGATCGAGGCATAGAACGGGATCGCCGTCTTCCAGGCGCCGCCAATGAGCTTGTAGATCGGCAACCCCGTCAGCTTGCCCTTGAGGTCCCACAGCGCGATGTCCAGCGCGGCGAGCGCGCCGGTCAACGCGCCCTCCGGCCCCAGCTTGACCAGCGTGTGCATCGCCTGGTCCAGCAGCACGGCGTGGTCCAGCGGGTCCTGCCCGATCAGCATCGGCGCGATGTCGTCCCGAATCATCCCCAATGACGCTCGGCCGCCCTGCATGGGGGAGGCCTCGCCGATTCCGGTCAGGCCGGCATCCGTATGCACGAGCACAAAGGCGCTGTGCTGCTGGGGACGGTCGTTCGGGGACCAGGCGACCTGAAAGGCCTCGATGGCGGTTATCTTCATGGGTTGGTTCCTCCCGTTTCCCCGCAGCCTACCAGCCTTCCGCCAGGACCGGCAGCAGGGAGACGACCAGCAGCACGCCCATCGAAACGTTGAACACCCGCAGCCGGAGGGGGGAGGTCAGCAACAGCCCTGCGCCTCGGCCCAGCACCGCCCAGACCAGCACGCAGGGCAGGCCGACCGCGAGAAAGACCAGGAAGATGCGGGAAAGCTGCGGCGCCAGAGGGGCATGCGGGGTCATGTATTCTCCCGCGGCGCCAATGCCGATCAGCCAGGCCTTCGGGTTCACCCATTGGAACGCCATCGCGCCCACGAAACCCAGAACCGGACGCGCCGCCCCACTGCCAGGCGGCGGGGCGGAAGCAATCTGCCAGGCGAGCCAGGTCAGCTAGGCGGCGCCGCCCCAGCGGAACAGAGGCAACAGAACCGGCCAGGCGAGCAACGCACTCCCCAAACCGGCGCAGACGATGGTCAGCATCAGCGCAAACCCGACCACGATGCCCAGCATGTGCGGCATGGTCGGCCCGATCCCATGATTGGCGGCCGAGGCGGCCACCATCACGTTGTTCGGGCCGGGGGTGATATACATCGAGATCGAGAAACCGATCAGCGACAGGAACTCGGCGGTCATGCGGGCAGCATGGCGGCAATCTGGCGGGGGAGGAAGCGCTGGGGTTTCACCCCAGACCCCACCAGGGGCTTTGCCCCTGGACCCCACCAAAGGCCATAGGCCTTTGGAAACCATTGGTTGGTGGGATTACCGGAGGGGCTGAGGTGATGTTTCAACCACCACCTCAGCCCCTCCGGTAATCCCACCAATGAGCGGTTCCAAGGGCTGTGCCCTTGGTGGGGGTCTCGGGGGCAACGCCCCTGAGCGGGGCTT
>CANJSR010000373.1 GCA_947476855.1 Acetobacteraceae bacterium | reverse complement strand
CGCCTGGTGCCGACCGCCGACATCGTGCTGGAAAATTTCGGCCCCGGCACGATGGAGCGGCTGGGCTGCGGCTGGGAGCACCTCGCCCCCCTGAACGACCGGCTGATCTATCTGGCGTTGAAGGGCTACCTCGCCGGCCCCTATGAACACCGCCCGGCGCTGGATGAGGTCGTGCAGTTCCAGTCCGGCCTCGCCTGGATGACCGGCCCGCCCGGCCGTCCCCTGCGCGCCGGGGCATCTGTCATCGATATCATGGGCGCGATGTTCGGCGTCATCGCCGTGCAGGCCGCCCTGCGGGAACGCGACGCCACCGGCAAGGGCCAGCGCGTCGCAAGCTCCCTGTTCGAAAGCGCCGTCTTCCTCATGAGCACGCATATGGCCGGCATGGCGGCCACGGGGCTGGATGCCCGCCCGATGCCCGCCCGCCGCGGCGCATGGGCGGTCTATGACGTGTTCAACACCGCCGGCGACGGGCAGTTGTTCATCGGCGTCACGTCCGACCAGCAATGGAACCGCTTCGTCGAGGAATTCGGCCTCCAGGACCTCGCCGCCGATCCGCGCATGGCGACCAACGTCACCCGGTTGGCGGAACGGGAATGGCTGGTCCCGGCCTTGCAGGAAGTGCTGGCCCGCTTCCCCCAGAAAGAGGTCGAGGAACGCTGCGAACGCTGCAACGTCTCCTGGGCCCCCGTCGCGCAGCCGGGCGACCTGTTCGACGACCCGCATCTGCTGGCGACCGGCGGGCTGGTCGATGTCTTCGTCTCCCGCTTCGGGGCCGAGGGCGGCAAATGGGTCGGCCTGCCCGCCCTGCCGGTGGAATTCGGCCCCGAAAGGGATCGCCCGAAAGTAACCCGCCAGCCGCCGAAGATCGGTGAGCACAACGCGGAAATCCTGGGCGAGGCCGGGTTCACGGCGCGGGAGATCGCGGACCTTTCCGGACGCGGCACGATCGTCGCGGCGGCGTGATCCCCCGCTTTGTCGCGCCCCCCCAATCCGGGCTAGGGTGACGGCCTCACAGCCGCGCCCGCCCGCACCCCATGTCCGACCCGCTCGACTCCCCTCTGGTCGCCGCCTACTCCTTCCCGCGCCGGGTGGCCATCATGGCGGCGGTCGTGCTCGGCTCGACGCTCTATTCCACGACCCTGCTCGTCGCCTCGGCCATGCTGCCGCAGATGCAGGGCTCGATGGCCGCGACCGCGGACGAGATCGCCTGGACCACGACCTTCAACATCCTGGCCACCGCCATCGTCACCCCGATGGCCGGGTTCTTCGTCTCCAATTTCGGCCGCCGGAATGTGATGATCTTCGCCGTCGGCGGCTTCACCTTCGTCACCTACATGTGCGGCCAGGCCGAGTCCCTGGAAACCCTCGTGTTCTGGCGCATCCTGCAAGGGGGCCTCGGCGCGCCGGTTGTGCCGATCTCCAACGCGCTGGTGCTGGACTGCTTCCCCCGCCGCCAGGCCGGCATCGTCAGTTCCATTTTCGGCATGACCGCCGTCGTGCTGGGCCCCGTCATCGGCCCGACCCTGGGCGGCATCCTGGCCGAGACCTATAGCTGGCGCTACGCCTTCTACATGATTGTCCCCGCCGGGGCGGCGGGGTTCATCGCGCTCTGGCTGGTCCTGCCGAAGGAGCCGCCGGGCGCGGGCACCAGGCTCGACTGGATCGGCTTCCTCAGCCTGTCTCTGGGCCTGGGCTGCCTGCAACTGGTGCTGTCGCGGGGCCAGCGGCTGGACTGGTATGAATCGCCCGAGATCATGCTGGAAACCGTGCTGGCGATCCTGGCCTTCTATCTGTTCATCGCCCATAGCGCGACGGCGGACCGGCCCTTCCTCAGCCCCCGGCTGCTGCGGGACCGGAACTACGCGCTGGGGCTGGTCCTGGTGCTGATCTACGGGATGCTGAACTTCACGCCTTTGGTCCTGCTGCCGCCCTTGCTCCAGACCCATGTCGGCTACCCGGATTCGACCATCGGCATGATCGTGGCCGCCCGCGGCGTCGGCGGCACGATCGGGTTCTTCTCGGCCATGTTCCTCGCCCGCTTCGATCCCCGGATCGGCATGACCCTGGGCTTCGGCCTGCTGGCGCTGTCTGGCGTCTGGCTGATGGAGATCGACCTGAACATCGGCATGAACGACCTGCTGATGAACTCCCTCGTGCAGGGGATGGCCACCGGGGTCGTCTGGGTACCGCTCAGCGTCATGGCGTTCTCGACGCTGGAGCCACGCCTCATGAGCGAGGGGATGGCGGTGTTCCACCTGCTCCGCAACATCGGCTCCAGCCTGTTCATCTCGCTCGCCTTCGCGATGGTGATCAGTTCCACCGGCGCCAACTACAGCCGGATGACCGAGATGGTGACGCCCTATAACCGGGCGCTGAGCCTGCCCTGGGCGATGGGGTCCTGGACGATGGAGACGATGCCCGGGCTCGCGCGCCTGACGCGGGAGATCAACCGGCAGGCGGCGATGATCGGTTACCTCAACGCCTTCTCACTCTATACCGTCACCTCCCTGGGCGCGATCGCGCTGGTGTGGATGGCGCGTCGGCGGCGGGCGATCATCGCCACGCCGCCTTCGAAGTGACACCCTGACCGATCGGACCCGCCCCGCGTGAACGCCATCCTGCTGCGCCTGCTGACCCGCCTGCCCCGCCCGATCGGCCGCTTCCTGCTGTCCCGGATCGGCGCGATCACGCAGTTCCTGCGCTTCGCCGTCGTCGGCGGCGCCGGCTTCATCGTCGACACGGCCTGTGTCTACGCGCTGCGGGCCGAGTTCGGCCTGTACGGCGCCGGGATGATCGCCTGGGTGGTCGCGGTCACGATGAACTGGCTGATGAACCGGCTCTGGACCTTCCGCGGCCAGGGCGGCGGCCCCGCGCATCGGCAGTTCCTGCGCTATGCCGCGGTCAACATGGTCGGATTCGTGCTCAACCGCGGCGCCTACGCGCTGATGGTCACCTTCGTCGCCGCCGCCGCCGCGGAACCGATCCTGGCGACGGCCGCCGGCGCCGTGGCCGGGATGTTCGCCAATTACTTCCTCTCCCGCGCCATCGTTTTCCGCTGACGGGTTCGTTGTCTGTTCGCCCGACGGACCCGTGTTTGACGAAAAATAACGAGTCGTCACTACGCCTGCGTGCCACGTTAACCGCTCGCTCATGACTTTCGCGCTCTGACTGCGTTTGTCGAGAAACGAGAACGCGGCCAGCCATGTTGGACTTCAACCCGAGAACCTATCACCGCCTCCGTCTCCCCGCATCGGCGGCCCCGCATGCGCCGATCTCGTATCGCCAGGTGCTGTTCGCGCGCCTGCCGGTGGGGGGCTGGCATGGCGCGCGAAAACGAACGCTCGACCTGGCGGTCGCGGCGGGTGCCCTGGTCCTGCTGGCGCTGCCGATGCTGGTGCTGGCGCTGCTGGTCCGTCTCGACAGCCCCGGCCCAGCCCTGTTTCGCCAGACGCGCACGGGCCTCGATGGGCGGACGTTCCGGATGCTGAAGTTCCGCACCATGCACCATGCCGCCGCCGAACCCGACCGCTGCCGGCAGGCCAGGCGCAACGATCCGCGCATCACCCGCCTGGGGCGGTGGCTGCGGCGGACATCGTTCGACGAACTGCCGCAACTGTTCAACGTGCTGCGGGGTGAGATGTCGATCGTCGGCCCCCGCCCGCACGCCGCGGGCTCCCGCGCCGGGGAACGGTTGTTCGAGGACGTGACCCATTGCTACCCCGCCCGCCACCGGGTGCGCCCGGGGATGACGGGGCTGGCCCAGATCCGCGGCCTGCGCGGGGAGACGGATACCGAGGACAAGCTGCTCCGCCGCGTCCACGCCGATCTGGAATACATCGAGCGCTGGTCGCTCCGTCTTGATCTCGCGATCATCTGGCGCACCGTCCGGTCGCTGCACCGCCTGCCCAACGCGCATTGAGGCCGCCATGTCGGACACGTTGCAGACCCTCGCCACCGCCGCCGCCCTGCCCCGGACCGCGCCAAACTGGCGGGCGGACACCGACCAGGTCGCGCCCCACATCCCCGGGCTGGACCAGCCGGATGTCGCCATCCTGATCCCCTGTTTCAATGAGGAAACGGCGATCGCCAAGGTGGTCACCGACTTCCGCGCCGCCCTGCCGCACGCGCGTATCTACGTCTATGACAACAACTCGACCGACCGGACGGCGCTGGAGGCGCGGGCGGCAGGCGCGCAGGTGCGCCACGAGGCGTTGCAGGGCAAGGGCCATGTCGTGCGGCGGATGTTCGCCGATATCGACGCCGAGGCCTATATCCTGGTCGACGGCGACGACACGTATGAGGCCGAGGCCGCACCCGCCATGGTGCGCCTGCTGTTCGACCGCCAGCTTGACATGGTGAGCGGCACCCGCGGCGCCGACCGGACCGAGGCCTATCGCCCACAGGGCCAGCGCCCCGAGCCGTATCGGCCGGGCCACCGGCTGGGCAACGTGCTGCTGTCGGGCATCGTGCGCTGGGTGTTCGGGCGCGGCGCCTCCGACCTGCTGTCGGGCTATCGCGTGTTCAGCCGCCGCTTCGTGAAGTCGTTCCCGGCACTGGCGGCCGGGTTCGAGACCGAGGCCGAGTTCACCATCCACGCGCTGGCGCTGCACATGCCGTTGCGGGAGATGCGGACGACCTATCGCGGCCGAGCGGAGGGGTCGCGATCGAAGCTGAACACGATCAAGGACGGGCTGCGGATCCTCCGCACGATCCTGGCCCTGGTCGGGCAGGAGCGTGCGTTGCAGACCGCCGGGTTGGTGATGGGCGTGCTGCTGCTGGCCGGCCTGGCGCTGGGGGCACCAGTGGTGGCGGAGTTCCTCCATACCGGCCTGGTGCCACGGCTGCCGACCGCTCTGCTGGCGACGGGGTTGGTGCTGCTGGGGTTCCTGTCGCTGGGCTGCGGGCTGGTGCTGGACGCGGTGTCGCGCGGGCGGAAGGAGATGAAGCGGCTGGCCTACCTCGCCTGCGCCGCCCCGGTGCGGCGGGAATGAGCGCGATGATCCGGTTCGTCGCGGGGGTTCCGTCGGTTCGCCTCCCTGCGGGAGGG
>CANJSR010000372.1 GCA_947476855.1 Acetobacteraceae bacterium | reverse complement strand
GGGGGCACAGTTCCTGGAGCTGAACTCGGGCCACTTCGCGTCGATGCAGACGCCGGGGATCATGGCGCAGGCGGTGCATTACTTCCTGCACGCGCTGGGTCAGTAGGGGCGGTTTTCTCACCGGACATGGGGTAGGACCGTGTGAAAATTTCGGCCTGCCCCCTCTCCCCTTGCGGGCTTGGGCCGCGAAGCGGACCAAGGTTGGGGTGAGGGGTAGCACCACCCCAGCCGGCGCCATGACCCCACCCTTCCCATCGAAAGAACGACCCATTCCTCACCGGACATGGGGTCGCATCCCACGAAAAAATCCAACCGATGGGACAGAGAAGAGCGGCGCGCCTGAGGCATGCCTCTCGTATGGGTGGGGGCAAGGCGGGAAACAAGGTTCGGCGCGGAATACTTGCGCAAGGGGGTGGGGCCGGGGGCGTGCCTCGGGCTACCCGGGGTCGCGGGGGCGTGGCAGACTGCCGGCATGAGCGACGGGTTCGATGGAGAAAGGATCGCCGAGGAACGGATCGCCGAGGCGGACCGCACCGGGCAGGACTGGCTGGATTTGAGCAGTCTGGGGCTGACCCGGCTGCCGGAGGGGCTGTTTCGGCTGACCGGGCTGCGGCGGTTGAATTTGGGAACCTTTCGGACGTTGTCGGCGGAGGGATGGGGCCATGACTGGGACCGGCTTTACCGACCCAATAGCGTGGCGTCCTGTCTAGGGCGGCTGAAGGAACTGCCAGACCTGACCGACCTCGCAATCGATGACACGGGCTGTAACGACCTGTCCGTGGTGACACCGTTGCGTGACCTGACATGGTTGTCCTGCAGAAACACACAGGTGAGCGACCTCGCGCCCATCGCCGCTTTCCACGCTCTCCAATACCTCGATTGCAGCCACACACCGGTGAGCGATCTCGCGCCCATCGCCGCTTTGCACGCTCTCCAACACCTCAATTGCAGCGGCACACAGGTGAGCGACCTCGCGCCCATCGCAGTTTTGCACGCTCTCCAAAACCTCAATTGCAGCGACACACAGGTGAGCGACCTCGCGCCCATCGCCGCTTTGCACGCTCTCCAAGAACTCGATTGCACTGGTACTCAGGTGAGCGACCTGAGCACGATTTCAAACATGAATCAGCTCGACAAGCTCGTTGTCTGGAACACTAATGTCACCGATCTGAGGCCACTGACACACCTGAACGACTTGGCATATCTCGATTGTGATGGCTGCGCCCTGAACGACGTCCCGGTGTCGATCTGGATTAAGACATCCCTGAAAACCCTCCACCTTTCCGGCACACGCATCCCCGGTATCCCAGACGAAGTCCTGGGCACGGACTGTCTCGACCGCCTCCGCGCCCACCTCCAAGATCTCGGCGAGGACCCCGAACCCATCCGGGACGTCAAACTCCTCATCCTCGGCAACGGCCGCAGCGGCAAGACCCAGTTGGCTCGGCGGCTCAAGGGAGACGCCTTCGACCCGAACTGGGACTCCACCCACGGCATCCGCGTCACCACTGCCACCCTGCCCCCACAGGGGGAGGAATCGGAAACCCGGCTCAACATCTGGGATTTCGGCGGGCAGGACATCTATCACGGCACGCATGCGCTGTTCGTCCGCTCCCGCGCCTTGTTCCTGATCACCTGGTGCCCGGAGACGGAACAGCCCCAGGCAGAACCCGACCAGCACGGCCTGGTCTTCCGCAACCACCCCTTGCCCTATTGGCTGGACTACGTCCGCCATCTGCGCGACCGGATCAGCCCGGTCGTGATCGCGCGCACCAAGGCCGATCTTCCAGGACCGCAATCGGCGTCGGTGCCGCCCGAGGTGATGGAGGCCTTGGGGCAACCGTCCCAGGTCATGACGAGCGCCGCCGATCCGCCGCGTCTGGGCGCGCTGACCGGCGCCCTGGGGGATGCCGTGGCGGCCTTGGACCGGCAGCGCGGCATCGCCTCCATCGGTCGCGGCCGAGCGGCGGTGCGGAAGCGGATCGAGGGGTTGCGGCGGCCGGATGGCTCGATGCCCGAGGATTTCCGGCTGATCGGGAAGGACCTGTTCGAGCAATGGTGCCAGGAGGCCGGCGGCGTGTCGTCCCCCGCGCATCTGCTGGCGTATCTGCACAGTATCGGGACGCTGTTCTACCAGAAGGGTCTGTTCAATGACCGGATCGTTCTGGACCACACCTGGGCGCTGAACGCGATCTATGCGGTGTTCGAACGAGGCGCCGCCTATACGAAACTGCTGGCGGATGGCGGGCAGTTCGACCGGGCGCGCCTCGCCGGGCTGGTGTGGGGGGAATACTCGGTCGGGGAACAGCGGCTGTTCCTGAGCATGATGCGGTCCTGCGGCATCTGCTTCGTCTACCGGCACGGGCAACGGCAGGACGACGACAACACGATCTACATCGCGCCCGACCTGCTGCCGCCGCGCGCCGATGTGCAAGACGACATCGACCGCACCTGGGGCGAGGGGCCGGCGCAACAGCCCCTGACGCTGGATTATGACTTCCTGCATGAGGGGCTGATGCGCGGGGTGATCGCGCATCTGGGCGGCCTCGCGGGCGCCAAGGCCGATTACTTCCGGGGCGGCGTTTGCCTGTATGACTCCACGACCCACAGCCGCGCGCTGGTGGAACAGACGATGGCGGAGGGGGCGTGGAAGGGCTCCGTCACCATCCAGACCAAGGGCGGCCAGGCCGAGGCGCTGCAGGACCGGCTGCTGGCGTTGATTGAGGAGGAGAACGAGCGGCTGGGGTTGAAGCCCACGGTGGAGGGTCAGACGGCCCCTCGCCCGGAGCGGCCGAGCGGGCGGATGAAGGCCCCGCCGGTCGGCCTGCCGCCGAGCGAAGCGGACCCGGACGCTCGGCCGGAACCGCCGATCACGCCGGACCGGGCGCCGACGGTGCAGCCCGAATATGCCGTGTCCTATGCCTGGAACAACAATGACGGCAGTGGGCCCAACCGGGAAGCCGAAGTCGACCTTCTGTGCGAGGCGGCCGAGAAGGCCAAGGTGACGATCCTGCGCGACAAGAAGGACATGCGACCGGGGGATCGCATCCGTCACTTCACAAAGCGGATCGCCGGACGCGACCGCATCTTCGTGTTCCTGAGCGACAAGTATCTACGCTCCCCCTACTGCATGATGGAGCTTTATGAGACCTGGCGAGAATGCCGGCAGGATCGGGAGGAGTTCGCTGCTCGGGTGCGTGTGTTCAAGCTGGCGGACGCGGATATCAGCGACGTCCACAAGCGCGGTGACTATTTCGACTTCTGGGATGCCGAATACAAAAAGCGGGCGGCACTGCATGAGAGGATCGGCGGCTTCCGGGGTGATGACCTGGAGGAATTCGACTTCATCGAGTCATTCCGGCGGCCTCTGATGGTGATCCTGCATCTGTTCCAGGACACGATCCGTCACGAGAAGATCGAAGACTTTCTGCGCGACGCGTTTGACCCGCTCCGTCCAAGGTAGGTCGCACCGCCCGCCGATCCACAGCCCTCCGTGTGCTCTGTGGTCCTCCGTGTTTAACCCCTTTTTGAGGCACCGCCCGTCGGCATCACCGCCGTCGGGCAGGTGGCCGGGTCAAGCCCGGCCATGACGGAGAGAGAGGCGTCGCGCCCCAACCCCGCCCCATCTCATACCTCATACATCACAGCTCATACCCCCCGCCCCTCCCGCCTCACCCACGCCCCTTTCTCGTGCGGCAGCCGTCTCCTCCCCAACGAAACCCCCGAAACCACCACAAACCATCCCCCAGCCCCTTGATGCTTTCGCCACCTCTGGCATTGATGGGGACTCCAGTCCCCTCCAACGGATCACCCCGGTGCCCAACCCCCAACCGAACCGCCCCTGACAGCCATGCCAATGGCCGCCGATCTCGACCATATGCGGACCGCGCTCGCCCTCGCGCGCCGGGGGCTGGGCACGACCTGGCCCAACCCCTCGGTCGGGTGCGTCATCGTGAACGGCACCAGGGTCGTCGGCCGAGCGACGACGGCGCCGGGGGGAAGACCGCATGCGGAGCCTCAGGCGCTGGCGATGGCGGGGGACGCGGCGAGGGGTGCCACCGCCTATGTCACGCTTGAACCCTGCTGCCATTGGGGCAAGTCGCCCCCCTGCACCGACGCCCTGATCGCCGCCGGCATCGCCCGCGTCGTCACCGGCACGGCCGATCCAGACCCGCGGGTCGACAGCCGGGGCCTCGCCCAGCTGCGCGCCGCGGGGATCAAGGTGGACACCGGCGTGCTGGAACATGAGGCGCTCGACACGCTTGCGGGCTTCATCACCCGGATCAGGCTGGGCCGCCCGCTGGTGACCCTGAAGCTGGCGACGACACTCGACGGGCGGATCGCGACGCGCGCCGGGGAAAGCCAGTGGATCACCGGCCCGCAGGCCCGCCGCATGGCACACGCACTCCGGGGCCGGCACGACGCCGTGATGGCCGGCGCGGGGACCGCCGTCGCCGATGACCCCGAGCTGACCTGCCGTATCCCTGGCTTCCGGCCCAGCCCGGTGGTGCGGGTGATCGCCGACAGCCACCTCCGCACGCCGCTGACCGCCCGCCTGCTCCGCACCGCCCGCGAGGCGCCAAGCTGGTTCCTGATGCGGGAGGACGCGGACCGGAACCGCCAGCGTGCCTATACCGAGGCCGGTGCCACCCTCCTCCCCGTTCCCCCCGGTCCGCTCGGCCTCGACATCACGGCGGCGATGCAGGCGCTCGGGAAGGCCGGGCTGACGCGGGTGCTGGTCGAGGGCGGCGGGCAGCTTGCCGCGGCCCTGATGCGCGCCGATCTGGTCGACCGCATCGCCTGGTTCCACGCCCCCGCCGTCATGGGCGGCGACGGCTGGCCGGGCGTGCAGGCGTTCGGCGTTGAAAAACTGGCTATCATGCCGAGGTTTGTGCGAACCCGTATCACGCCGCTGGGCGACGACCTGCTCAGCGAATTCACCAGGCGAGGCTGAATGTTCACCGGAATTGTCACCGCCCTTGGCACCATCCGCTCGATCGACCCGATCGGTGCCGGAAAGGACATGCGCCTTGTCATCCACGCGCCGTGGGAGGACACGGCCTCGATCGCCCTCGGCGCGTCCATCGCGT
>CANJSR010000371.1 GCA_947476855.1 Acetobacteraceae bacterium | reverse complement strand
GGGACATCGCGGAACCCCGCGTCCTCGAAGCTTTTCAACCGGCGTGCCACCGCGTCGGGCACCGAGATATCGGACGCGCGATAGATCTCCTTCGCGATCGACCGGATGTTGTCCGTCAGCGACAGGTCGGAGGCATAGAGCGGCTTGTAGTCGGCCTCTCCCCCATCGATCCGCTTCATCACGGCATGCGCCAGGGCCTCGGCGCCCGCGCCGCCATGCGCCCAATGGGTGCAGGAAATCGCCTCCACCCCCATTGCCGCCATCGCGTCGCGGATCGCGCCGAATTCGGCATCCGTGTCCGAGGTGAAATGGTTGACCGCGACAACGACCGGCAGGCCGAACTTCCGCAGATTCTCCACATGGCGTTGCAGGTTGGCGATGCCGCGCTTCACGGCGTCAACATTCT
This sequence comes from Acetobacteraceae bacterium, assembly GCA_947476855.1. The sequence goes on along the minus strand of CANJSR010000371.1, from coordinate 4,709 downwards.
CCGGCCCCAACGCATTGCGGGCCACGCCGCCATGCATCTTCAACGCCCGCACCGTCGCCACCACCACCGCGCAGCTTGGCTTCAGCCCGGCAGCCCGACACTTGATGTCGAGGAACTTCTCCCCGCCCAGATCAGCGCCGAATCCGGCTTCCGTTACCACGACATCAGACAGCTTCATGCCCAAGCGCGTCGCCATCACGGAGTTGCAGCCATGCGCGATATTGGCGAAGGGACCGCCATGCACGAAGGCGGGCGAACCCTCCAGCGTCTGCACCAGATTGGGGGCGACGGCGTCCTTGAGCAGGACGGACATCGCGCCATCGGCCTTCACATCCGCCGCCGTGATGTTCTTGCCGTCGCGGGTCTGGGCGACGATCATCTTGCCCAGGCGGGTCTGCAGGTCGGCCAGGTCGTTGGCGAGGCAGAACACCGCCATCACCTCCGACGCCACGGTGATGTCGAACCCGTCCTCACGCGGGAAGCCGTTGGCCACGCCGCCCAGGCTGCCGACGATGGAGCGGAGCGCGCGGTCGTTCATGTCCAGGCAGCGGCGCCAGGAGATGCGCCTTTCGTCAATGCCCAGCGGATTGCCCCAATAGATGGAGTTGTCGATCATCGCCGCGAGCAGGTTGTTGGCCGAGGTGATCGCGTGGAAGTCGCCGGTGAAATGCAGGTTGATCTGGTCCATCGGCACGACCTGGGCATAGCCGCCGCCGGCCGCGCCCCCCTTCATGCCGAAGCTGGGACCCAATGAGGGTTCGCGCAGGCAGATCGCGGCGCGCTTGCCGATACGATTGAGCGCGTCGCCCAGGCCGACGGTCGTGGTGGTCTTGCCCTCTCCGGCGGGGGTCGGGTTAATGCCGGTGACCAGCACCAGCGCGCCATCGGGGCGGTCTTTCAGGCTGGCAACGAAATCCAGCCCGATCTTGGCCTTGTGCCGGCCATAGGGTTCCAGCGCATCCTCGGGGATGTTCAGGCGCGCCGCGATCTCTCCGATCGGGCGCATCTTGGCTTCACGGGCAATCTCAAGGTCGGACTTCATCGCGGACATTCTCCCGTTGGGTGATGCCGATTTCCCCGAGTGCCGCGTCCATCGCCGCGACCGCGCCCCGCATGTCGTCCGGGGTGATCGCGCCGATGCAACCCACGCGAAACGTCGGGGTCGGCGTATTATAGAAATTGCTGATCAGCACGCCGCGCCGTTTCAGGGCATCGACGAAGCGTTGCAGGTCCCAGGCCGGATCGGTCGGGGCATGGATGTTGACGATGATCGGCCCCTGGACATCGCGCGCCAGCCACGGCGTCAGGCCCAGCCCCACCATCCCGTCATGGAAGGCATGCATGTTGGCGGTGTAGCGGGCGAGGCGGGCTTCCCGTCCCTCCGCTTCCCAGAAATCCATCGCGCGGTCGAAGGCGGCCAGCACCTGCGCCGGCGGGGTGAAGCGGAAGCTGCCGCCGCCCGAGCGTTCGTGGACGTCGTGCAGGTCGAAGGACCAGCTTCCCGCCTGGCCGGCATTGACCGCCAGCGCGTCGATCCGGGCGATCGCGAAGCCGATGCCGGGCAGGGACTCGATGCATTTGTTCGAGGTGAAGACGGCGGCGTCGATTTCCGGATGGGCGGACAGATCCAGCGGCAGGGCACCGAAGGCGGATACGGCATCGACGATCATCCGCCGTCCGGCGGCGCGGACCACGGGGCCGATGGCCAGGGCGTCATGGATCACCCCGCTCGCGGTTTCTGAATAAACGACGCCCACATGGCTGATGGACGGATCGGCGGCCAGCGCGGCGGCCACGGCCTGGGGATCGGTCGGGCGGCCGGCGTCGATCGTCAGGACCACCGGATCGCGTCCGGCCTCCCGCGCCAGGCGGATCATCCGCTGGGCGTAGGCGCCGGTGTCGGGAACCAGCAGCCGCCCGCCGGGGGGAAGCAGGGAACGGACAGCGGCCTCGGTGATGAAATGGCCGCAGCCCTGCAACGGTAGGACGGTGTGCTCGCCCGCGATGCCGTGGGCGGCATGCAGCACCCGTTCCAGCAGACGGAGGAGGAAGCCGCGAAAATCGTTGTCCCATGGCGCGAGGTCCTGGGCCATGGCGGCCCGAACCTCTGGACGCGTGGTGACGGGGCCAGGAATCAGAAGCAGCATGATACAGGCTTCGCACGACGGAGGCGGGAAATCCACCCACCCCCCGGTCAACCGTGCTAGGATGCCGAGATGAGCTTGCCCTTCGCCCTGCCCGATTGGGTCCCCTGGTGGCTGCCGCTGGTGCTGCTGCTGCCTGCCCTGCTGTACGCGCTCGCCTTCCTGTTCATGCCGTTCAGCGTCATCGGCGTGAAGTCACGGCTGGAGGTGATCGAGGCGCGCCTGGATGAATTGCAGAATGAGATCCGGCATCTCGCGCTGCGCCTGCCAGCCGCCGCGCGAGAGGCTGACTTCGAGGACATCTACGCCCCGCGTCCGCTCGACCGGCGCGTGGCGGAACCGCCGGTGTCACGCCCGCCCATTCCACCCGCGGCCTATGACCTACCGGAGGATACCGCGCCCGAGGCTGATATCGACGACCGGCCGCCTCCCTCCGCCCATGCCCGTCCGTTGCGGCGCGGGGAAGCGCCGCCGATCCGCCAGGCGCGGTCGGAGCCTCGGGTGAACTGGCCGCGATAGTCGTTGACAGGGCCGGACCCACCATGCACCGATACGGCATGGATCACGCCTTCATCCTGACCGTCGCCCGCCGACGCCGCCGTCCTTTGACGGGGGTATGGAGCGTGCGCGTGGCCTGATCTGGTCCATTCGGCACACACAAAGACCCCCGTCGGCAGCGACGGGGGTCTTTGTGCTTTCAGGGGCCCGTGTCGCTGCTTTTTCCTCAGGAGCAAGCACATGGATTCCCTATCCAGCACCAATCCGTTCCACGCCGTCATGGACATCACGCCCCGGCCGCCGGTCGTCTTCACCGGCGGGCAGGGGTCGTGGCTGATCGATTCCGAGGGGCGGCGCTACCTCGACTTCATCCAGGGCTGGGCGGTGAACTGCCTAGGCCATGCGCCGCGGCCGATCCTCGATGCGCTGGCGGCCCAGGCGGGGAAGCTGATCAATTGCAGCCCGGCCTTCTACAACGACCAGATGATCCGGCTGTCGGACCTGATCGCGGCGTACAGCGGGCTGGATCACGTCTTCCTGGCCAACAGCGGGGCGGAGGCGAATGAGGGTGCGATCAAGCTCGCCCGGAAATGGGGCAGCCTGCACCGCGACGGCGCCTTCGGCATCATCACGATGGATCACGGATTCCACGGCCGGACGCTGGCGACGATGGCCGCGTCGGGAAAACCGCATTGGGAGCCGATGTTCGAACCCAAGGTCCCGGGCTTCGTCAAGGTGCCACTGAACGACCTGGCGGCGGTGGAGGCGGCGATCACACCCCAGACGGTCGCCGTGATGCTGGAACCGATCCAGGGCGAGGCCGGGGTGTTCGAGGCGTCGGACGCGTTCCTGCAAGGCCTGCGGGCGCTGACCCGGGAGCGGGGGCTGCTGCTGATCCTGGATGAAATCCAGACCGGCATCGGCCGGACGGGCACGATGTTCGGGTTCGAGCATGCCGGGGTGACGCCCGACATCATGACCCTGGCCAAGGGCCTCGGCGGCGGGGTGCCTCTGGCGGCCCTGGTGGCGCATCGGGACGTGAGCTGCTTCGAGTATGGCGACCAGGGCGGCACGTTCTGCGGCAACCCGCTGATGGCCGCGGCCGGTTGCGCGGTGATCGAGACCGTGGCGGCTCCGGGCTTTCTGGAGAGCGTGACCGAGACGGGCGCCTGCCTGAAGCGGCAGTTGCGGACGCTGTCAGCCCGGTTCGATTGCGGGGCGGTGCGGGGCAGGGGCCTGCTGCTGGCGCTGGACCTGGGTCGGGATATCGCCGGAGAGGTCGCCAGCCTGGCGATGACGCGCGGCCTGGTACTGAACGCGCCCCGGCCGGACACGCTGCGGTTCATGCCGGCGCTGACGGTCACGCGGGCAGAGGTCCGGCAGATGGTGGCGATTCTGGACGGGGTCCTGGCGACGGTGCTGGGGCGGTGAGGGCCGTGGGCGGTAACGGTCGCGACGGGCCCTGGCTGGATGACGCGGCGGTGGTCCGACGATGTGCCGCCGTTCCGCCGCCGGGGTGACCTACTCCGCTGCCTTCGCCGGAGCCTCATCCCCCAGCCGCACGCCGCGCACGACGTATTCCGCCGCGACCTTGATCGCCTCCACCATGCTGACCGCGCTCGCCTTGCCGGTTCCGGCGATATCGAACGCCGTCCCATGGTCCACGCTGGTGCGGAGAATCGGCAGGCCGAGGGTGACCGAGACGGTCTTTTCGAAGTCCATCATCTTGGCGGCGATGTGGCCCTGGTCGTGGTACAGCGACAGCACCGCGTCGTAGCGGCCGATCCGCGCCAGGTGGAACACGCTGTCCGCCGGCACCGGCCCGCTGACCTTCATGCCCCGGGCGCGCGCCGTCGCGATGGCGGGCTTGATCGCCTCGATCTCCTCCCGCCCGAACATCCCGTCTTCTCCGCCATGCGGGTTCAGGGCGGCGACGGCCAGATGCGGCTGGTCGTAGCCCAACTGTCCCAGCGCCTTCATGCACTTGTCGATGCCCGAGGCGACGCGTGGTTCCGTGATCTGCGCGCAGGCCTGCATCAGCGACAGATGCCGTGTCAGGAAGAAGAT
>CANJSR010000370.1 GCA_947476855.1 Acetobacteraceae bacterium | reverse complement strand
GGCTCTCGTTCAGGGTGTGGGACGATTACGATGCTATCGTCGAGGCATGCGCAAGCGCCTGGAACTGGTTCATGGGCGAGCCAGGGCGTATTCGGTCGATCGGGGCCAGAGACTGGGCAACGGTCAGTGGTTAGGGCGGTTGGTATAAGGGCGGAGCCCTTAGAACCCATTTGTTGGGGGGATTCTGGGAGGGGCTGAGGCTCTGGTTGAGACATCACCTCAGCCCCTCCCAGAATCCCCCCAACGGAGTGGTTCCAAGGGCTGTGCCCTTGGCAGGGTCCAGGGACAGCGTCCCTGGTCGGGGCCTGGGGTGAAACCCCAGTGCTTCCCTCACCCATTGCCATCCCGTGCCAGGAACTGCTCCGCCAGCGTGGCCCAGTACGACGCGCCGACGGACAGGATCTCGTCGTTGAAGTCGTATTTCGGGTGATGGAGTTGCGGGGTGTCCTTCCCGGTGCCTGAGCCGAGCATGATGTAGGCGCCTTGCTTGGCGTTCAGCATATAGGCGAAGTCCTCGCCGCCCATCGTCGGGGCGGGCATTTCCCGAACTTGGGCTTCGCCGCCGATCGCCATCGCGGCGCGGACGGCGCGGGTCGTGGCCTCAGGGTCGTTCACCGTGGCGGGTGCGTGGCGGAAGAAGTTCAGGTCCGCCTTGGCGCCGAGGCTCTCGGCGATGCCGTGGACGATCCGGTGCATGCCGGCCTCGATCTGGTCGCCCACGCGCGGGTTGAACCACCGGGCGGTGCCCTTCATCGTCACCCGCTCGGGCAGGATGTTGTAGGCGTCCCCGCCGTTGATTGACCCCACGGAGACGACGCCGCCCTCGATCGGCTCGATGGTGCGGGATACGATCGTCTGCAACGCATTGATGATCTGGGCCGAGACCACGACCGGGTCGATCCCCTGGTGTGGAAACGCCCCATGCGACCCGCGGCCGGTGATCGTGATGTCGAAGAAGGCAACGGCGGCCATGATCGGCCCGGACCGCCACAGGAATCGCCCCTCGGGGGAGCCTGGCCAGTTGTGCAGACCGAACACCATCTCCATCGGGCAGCGGGAGAACAGGCCGTCCTGGACCATCTTGTCGCCGCCGGCCTCGAACTCCTCGGCCGGCTGGAAGATCAGGTAGACGGTGCCGTCGAAGTTGCGGGTTTCGGCCAGGTACTTGGCGGCGCCGAGGAGCATGGCGGTGTGGCCGTCATGGCCGCAGGCATGCATGACGCCCGGGGTCTGGCTGGCGTGGGGGACGCCGGTTTCCTCGTGCAGGGGCAGGGCGTCCATGTCGGCGCGCAGCCCGACCGCCCGATCCGATCCGGGGCGCCCGCGGATCACGCCCACGACGCCGGTTTCCGCCATGCCGGTGATGATTTCATCCACGCCGAACGCGCGCAGCTTTTCCTGGACCAGGGCCGAGGTGCGGAACTCCTGCATCGACAATTCGGGATGGGCGTGCAGGTCGCGCCGCCATTCGGTCATCTCGGCCTGGAATTCGGCGATGCGGTTGATGATTGGCATCGGGGACCCCTTCTGGTTATCGGGCGCGATCGTGCGGAGGGCTGAAGGTCCGCGCAAGCCCCTCCGCGAGCGGCATGGCGGCGACGCCAAGCTGGGCGCGCATCGGGGCGACGTCGAAGCCCTTGTCCTCCAGCAGCCGGCGGACCTCGGCCGCACCGATCGTCGGCAGGCCAGGCAGGAAGCGCGTCAGGCCGGCGAGCGCGATCAGGGGGGCGGCGGGGAAGGGGAGGATGCGGGGCGGGCGCTGACCGCTGGCCGCCGCGATGGCGCGGATGAAGTCGGCATAGGCGATGGGCTCGGGGCCCGCGATGGTCAGCGCGTGCGGCCCGTCCCAGCTTCGGCCCAGCGCAGCGAGGATGCAGCGCGTCACGTCGTCCTGGTGGATCGGCTGCACGAGCGACCGTCCGCCATCAGGCAGCGGCACGACCGGCAGGCGGCGGATCAGGGCGGCGAGGCGCTGGACATTGTTCTCCCCCTGCGCGCCGTAGATCATTGTGGGGTGGAGGATCACGCCCGACCGGCCGGACGCCATCAACGCGGCTTCTCCAGTCAGGACGCCGTTGCCGTGTTCGTCGGGCCAGCGGGTGAATTTGCGGGTGCTGCCGAGGAAGACGAAGCGGGCGGATGGCGGGGCGGCGGCGAGGATTGCCGGGATGTGGCGGGCGTGGGCGCAGGAGGCGATGCGGGTGGCTCCCGCGAGGGCGGTGGCCAGAGCGGAGGGGTCGAGCAGGTCGGCGATGTGGGGGGATTCGGGGCCGGTGGCGGCCCATTTGGCAGGGTCACGGACGACGGGGATGATGGGGGTGCCTGCCCGTCGAAGCGCCTGGCACAGCGCCTGGCCTGACCGTCCCGAGGCGCCGATGATGTGGACTCCGGCGGTCCGGTCAGTCTGCCCCCCCTCCCCTTGAGGGCTTGGGCCGCGAAGCGGACCGAGGTTGGGGGGAGGGGTAGCGGCCCCCCAGTCCGTGCCGCGATACCCCCCACCCCGGCCCTCCCCCTCAAGGGGGGAGGGGGAAGTGGGGGAGGCATTGCCCCCCGCGACCTGCCGGGGAGCACCTGATTCCTCACCGGACATGGGGTAGCACCATCAGAAAAAACCGCCCGTCCTACCCACCCACACCCAGCAGCGTGTCCCGCACAGCCTGCCAGCTCTCCCGATCCGGGGCACAGATCAACCCGGCATCCGTCCGGGTCGGGTCATAGGGCGTGCCGTCGAGTTGCATGCCATACCCCCCAGCCTCCCGGTGCAGCAGCCAGCCAGGCGCATGGTCCCAGGGATACAGCCGGTTGAAGAACAGGAAGTGGCAATGGCCGGCCGCCACCATCCGATACTCATGCGCCGAGCACCGGTAGTCCCAGACCCCGCCCATCTTCGGCAGGTTGGCGCAGACGGTGGATTTCCGAGGCTCCGGCAGGAACCGCCACGCCACGTTCCCCGCCATCCGGTTGGCCGGCGCCGGTGCCGCGACCCGCAGATCGCGCCGCTTGCCGTCCGGTGTCTCGATCCAAGCGCCCTCGCCCCGCACGGCCATGGCGCTGTCATTGCCCAATGGGTCATGGATGACCGACGCCACGACCTCCCCACGCACGATCGCCGCTGCCATCACGCCGAACAGCGTCAGGCCCGAGGCGAAATTCGCCGTCCCGTCCACCGGATCGACCACGAAGGCCAGATCGGCGCCGACCAGGCCCTTCAGGATGCTCGGGTCATCCGTCGCCGCTTCCTCCCCCACCACCACGCAGCCGGGGAAGGCTTGGCGCAAGCCGGCGGTGATCAGGGCTTCCGCGGCCACATCTGCCTCGGTCACCAGATCCAGCGGCCCGCTTTTCGTCCGCACTGACCCATCGGCCAGGTTGCGGAACCGGGGGATGATCTCCCGCCGAGCGGCGTCGCGCAGCAGGGATTCGACGGTGGTGAGTTGGGAAACGGAGAAGGTCATGCGTCTCGCTCGAATCGGGCGCGGTCGGCCGGCAGCAGCCGCACCTTTACGTGAACCTTGGATTCGTCGTCCCGGCGGTCGACGACCTCCCCATGCTGATACAACCAGGCAAGCCTAGCGCCATCGGCGGGGGGGATGTCGTAGGTAACGATCTCCATCCCAGCCGCGATCCGGATGTCGATCGAGGCCTTCAACTCGTCCAGCCCGTCGCCGGTGATGGCCGAGACGGCGACCGCGCCGGCCCGCAGCGGCACCTGTTCGACGCCCCCCATCAGGTCGGCCTTGTTAAGCACCTCGATCGTGCGCTCCGGCCAGGTGGAATCGAGCGTGTCTTCCTCCACCATGTCATCCAGCACGCCGATCACGTCGGTCCGCTGGGCGGCGGTTTCCGGATGCGCCGCGTCGCGGACATGCAGGATCACGTCGGCGGCGGCCACTTCCTCCAACGTCGCGCGGAAGGCGGCAACGAGTTCATGCGGCAGTTCGCTGATGAAGCCCACGGTGTCGGACAGGATGATCCGCCGCCCGGATGGCAGCCGCATGCCCCGCATCGTCGGATCGAGCGTGGCGAACAACTGGTCCCTTGCGGCGACCTCGGCCCCGGTCAAAGCGTTGAACAGCGTGGATTTGCCGGCGTTCGTATAACCAACCAGCGCCACGATCGGGAACGGCACGCGCCTTCGTGCGTCACGGTGCAGGCCGCGGGTTCGCCGCACCTGCTCCAGTTCCTTCTTCAGGCGCACGATCCGTTCGGCGATCAGCCGTCGGTCAGCCTCGATCTGCGTCTCACCCGGGCCGCCAAGGAAGCCGAAGCCACCCCGCTGCCGCTCCAGATGGGTCCAGGACCGGACCAACCGTGACTTTTGGTATTCCAGATGCGCGAGTTCGACCTGCAGCGTGCCTTCGCGAGTCGCGGCCCGTTCCCCGAAGATGTCGAGGATCAGGCCGGTCCGATCGATGACCTTGCAGCCCCAGCGCCGTTCAAGATTGCGCTGCTGCACAGGCGATAAGGTCGCATCGACGATCGCCACGGTGACGTTCGCCTCGGCGATCAGTTCCGCCTGCATGTCCACCTGGCCCTCGCCCATCAGGGTCGAGGGCCGGCGTTGTCGCAGCGGAAGAATGGCGGAATGGACGATGACCAGACCAATGGACGCGGCAAGACCCACGGCCTCGGCGAGGCGTGCGTCCGCTGCCCGTGTCTGATCGTTTGCCGCGGCGTGACGTTCGGCTTTCTCCCACGGCAATATGACAGCGGCACGGGTTGGCCCCCCACCCTCCGCCGTCACACCGTTGGTTTGGCTCCCGGACTGTCGACCGCGCTCGCCGTCATCCACCGCCGTCGGCAGGGCTCAGCTCCCGCGCTGTCAGTGTGGTCGACGAGGCAGCACCTTCAACCCGCGTCGGGTCGAAAAGCTGGATCGGCGCACCCGGCATGACAGTGCTGATCGCGTGCTTGTAGACGAGTTGGGTATGCCCATCCCGCCGAAGAAGAACGGAAAAATTATCAAACCAGGTAATGATACCCTGAAGCTTGACACCGTTCACAAGGAACACCGTCACCGGCGTTTTGTTTTTTCGCACGTGGTTCAGGAACACGTCCTGAACATTCTGCGACTTCTCATTGGCCACGGTCCAATTCCTTCTTCTTGTGATGCACAAATTCCAAACCGACGG
>CANJSR010000369.1 GCA_947476855.1 Acetobacteraceae bacterium | reverse complement strand
GTCCGCGCGCCCACCAGCATGTCGTCGAAGCCGTCCCCGTTGATGTCCCCGGCCGAGGCGACCGAGCCCCCGGACCCGTCCCCGACGGCTTCTCCCGCCAGGGCGAACCCGCCGGTGCCAGCGCCGATATCCGACAGGCTGATCGTCCCGGTCAGGCCGGATGCCGAACCGAACATCACGTAGGTCTGTCCGGACGTGTCGATCCCGCCCGCATAGACGACGGGCGCGCCGATGATCAGGTCGGTGAAACCGTCATCGTTGACATCGCCAGCCGATGCGCCCGAAACGCCCGCGTAGCCGTTCTCGGGCGCGCCGTTGAGCACGAAGCCGAGTGTGCCGGCCGCGAGGTCCGCGAGGTTGATGCTCGCCCCGAACCCGTTGGCGGTCCCGAAGATCACATAGGCGCTGCCGGTGTTGGACGTGCCGCCGGTGTCGGCGAAGGGTGCCCCGACCAGCAGGTCCTCGAACCCGTCGCCGTTTACGTCGCCCGCCGCCGCGACAGACGCACCCGCCCGATCGTCCGTCGCCGCCCCGTTGATGACGAACCCGCCCGTGCCGGCCGCGATGTCGGTCAGGCTGATCACGATCGGCGGCAAGGTGACCGCCGTGTTGAGCAGAACCGTCGCCTGCCCGTTCACATAGGTCGTGTAGCCGCCCGACGTGCCAGCCTTGGACCAGCCGTCGTCCACGAACGCGATCGTGTCTCCGGTGTTGCCATCGACCCGCAGCGTGTTCGTGGTGGAGGAAAGGTTCACCACCTCCCGCGCCGAGAGCTTCAGCGTGTTGTCGCCGGACCCGGTGAGATCGATGACCTCGATGTCCTGGATGCGGGTGTTGGCGATCGTCGCCAGGTCGAGCGTGATCGCACTGCCATCCAGTGCCACCGTATCGATGCCGGCGCCGCCATGCACGCGGGCGAAGCCGAGGTCGGCGACCTTCAGCCGGTCGTTCCCGCCGCCGCCGATCAGGACGTCCGCGCCGCCCTTGCCGTCCAGTATGTCGTCGCCGAGCCCGCCGACCATGTCATCGGCGGCGGCGGACCCGGTCAGCGTCTCCGCTACGTTCGTGCCGGCGTGGGTCACGGTGCCGGTGAAGTCCCGGCCCAGGACGACATAGCTTTTTCCGACATTCGCGCCGGCGTAGTTGGAGTCGCCTCCGGGCGCCCCGATGATCAGGTCATCGAACCCGTCGCCATCCACATCTCCCGCCGCGGCCACGGCCTGGCCCGACTGGTCGGCCGCGAAACGGCCGTTGATGACGAAGCCGCCGATCCCCGACTCGATCGTCGACAGGTCGATGGAGGCGCCGATGCCGCCCGCCTTGCCGAAGACGACGTAGCTTTTGCCGGCGGTGCTTTCACTCGGAAGACTGGCGAAGCCGGCCCCGATGACGATGTCGTCGAAGCCGTCGCCGTTCAGGTCGCCGACGGTGGCCACCGACAGGCCGGAATTGTCACCCGCCGCCTGGCCGTTGATGACGAAGCCGCCCGTGCCGGCGGCGACGGTGGCCAGGTTCACGCTGGCGCCGAAGCTGGCCGCCTTGCCGAACACGACGTAGCTCTTGCCGGCATAGCTGCCGCCGGCGGTGGTCGCCGACCGGGCGCCGATCAGCAGGTCGGCGAAGCCGTCGCCGTTGATGTCGCCGGCGGAAGAGACGGAGAGCCCCGCCTGGTCCACCGCGCCCTGCGCGTTGATGATGAAGCCGCCCGTTCCCGCGGCGACGGCGGACAGGTCGATGCTGGCGCCGAAGCCGGTCGCCTTGCCGAAGACCACATAGCTTTCGCCCGCGGCGGCCAGGCCGGAGGAATTCGCGTTGGGCGCCCCGATGATCAGGTCATCGAGCCCGTCGCCGTTGATGTCGCCCGCCGAGGCGACCGAGAACCCGGACCCGTCACCCGCGTCGATGCCGTTGATGACGAAGCCGCCCGTGCCGGCGACGATGTCGTTCAGCTCGACCGTCGCGCCGAAGCCCGTCGTCCGGCCGAAGATGACATAGCTGGCCCCGGCGCCGGACCCACCTACGGGATCGTTGTCCTTGGCGCCGATGATCAGGTCGTCCAGGCCATCGCCGTTGATGTCTCCGGCGGACGCGACGGAGGCGCCGAAGCTGTCGAACTTCGCCAGGCCGCTGATCGCGAACCCGCCGATGCCAGCGTTGAGATCGGCGGCCTCGATGCTGGCAGGGAAGCCCGAGGCCTTGCCGAAGACGACGTAGCTTTTGCCGGTGTAGTTGATGCTGGGACGGTCGGCGTTCAGCGCGCCGACGATGAAGTCGTGAAAGCCGTCGCCGTTGATGTCGCCGGCCGAGGCGACGGACCAGCCGAAGCCGTCGTAGAAATTCTCTCCATTCAGGACGAAGCCGCCGGTGCCGTCGGCGACGGCGGTCAGGTCGACGGTCGCGCCGAACCCCGCGGCCTGGCCGAAGATCACATAACTTCGGCCGGCGTTGGTGCCGTTCGGTGACTGGGCGGAATAGCTGGCGACGATCAGGTCGTCGAAACCGTCGCCGTTGATGTCCCCGGCGGAGGCGACGGAACGGCCCGTGCGGTCGCCGGAGACCTGCCCGATGATGACGAACCCCCCGGTCCCGGCATCGACATCGGACAGATTGATGGGTGACAGGGCCACGGCGATCGCCTCCGAAACGTCAAGCCGTGGAGGGACCCTTCAGGGGCGACTGCATCGCACGGTATGTGTGGAATACTGCGTTGTCAGAGGCTTAGCATCGTTGACAATACCGCACAACCGCCCGATTTGGGGGCGCGCCTACGCAGCCCCGAGTTGGCGTTGCAGCTTCCGCACCGCGCTGTCGGGCGTGGTCAGCACGGGCCTGCCGGTCGCCTGCTCCACAAGCGGCTTGACCCGCGCGAGGCTGAACTGGCTCAGCAGGATCACGTCGCAGTCCTTCAGGGCGACTGACGCGGCGGCGGACAGACGATCGTGTTCGGCCATGTCGCCGCGGTCCAGGGCCGCCAGCGCGCCCTCGGCCAGGCAGGGGATCAGGGTCACGCCGGGGGCCACGGCGGCGAATTCCGGCGGCATGGATTGCAGCGTCGGCGGGAACGTCGAGAGCAGCCCGATCCGGCCGGTGGGGCCTGACAGCGCAACGGCTTCCTCGATCGCCGCCTCGTTCGGCTTCAGGACGGGCATGGGGGAGAGGTTTGCGGCGCATGCCTCGATGCAGGGGCCGAAGGCGGAGCAGGTGAACAGGATGCCGTCCGCCCCGATGGATTTCTGGTAGCGGGCGAGCGTCAGGAACCGCTCGGTCATCGCCTGGTCGAGGGACCCCTGGCGGGCGAGGTCGGCGGACAGGGAGTCGTCCAGCAGGTTGGTGGTGCGGGCCGCGGGCCAGAGGCGCGCGAAGGCTTCCTCGACCGGGACGATGGAGTGCTTGAGAGCGTGGATCAGGGCGATGCGCATGGGGACTGATTGCACCGGAACGAACGGCTTCGCAATGGAGGCGGGATGGGCGGGGTCGACCTAATTGACGGCTTCGGCGCGCAAGCGTGCCTGGCATGCAGCGAGGATAACCGGCAGGGCGTCGGGGTCATGTAGCCACATCGCGTACTCGTCACGGTCGAACCCGAGATACTCGTGCAGAGGCAACCCTTCCGGGTTTTCGTGCCAGCGATCGATGAAGTCGTCGATGGTGTCGGGGGAGGTCTGTCCCGACACCGCGAGTGCCACGAAGTGCTTGGGCTGATCAGACATCAATGGATCTCCCTGGAACGGCCTCTTTGATCCAGTCTCCGGTGGTGGCGTGCTTGACCCCGATGTGCTTGCCCCGGGCGTTGAACACCTCGACCTCTCCGTGCAGGCTATCCCAGGTATATAGCCGTTTTCCCCGGTGGCTCGTCCATCTTTGCTGTCCGTGGACAAACCCGAGGAAGTCGAATTCGTCCAGTATGGACGGTTGTGGTCGTGGGATCATGCACAACCATAACACGATCCTGCTTGGTCAGGCCAACGGCGCGGCATCCTGCCCCGCCGCTGGCTTCACCCCGTCCCCCTGGCCCCCTCCCTCCAGGGGATGTGGGAAGGATCAGGGCAGCTTTTCGCCACCCTCGAACCGCCGCCACGCGCTCATTTGAATCGCCGAGGTCAGGCAATGCACTACCACCGGCTTCGTCTTCACCGCGAAGGCCGCGGCGATGCCCGCCGCGATCTCCGATTCCTCGCGGATCGTGATCGCCTCGGCTCCGAACGACCGGCCCCAGGCCGCGAAGTCCGGGTTGGTCAGCTTCATCGCCTCCATGAACTTCCGCTCCGGGTAGCGCATGTAGGAGTGCATCCCGATCGTCCCGTACATCGAATTGTCCGAGATCACGATGATCGGGTTGGTCCCATACTGGAACGCCGTCGCGATCTCGTTGCCCATCATCAGTGCGCCGCCGTCGCCCACGAACGCCACGACCTGCCGGTTCGGATGGCGCAGCGTCGCCGCGACCGCCATCGGCACGCCGGACCCCATCGCGCCCACGATCGAGGACAGGAAGATCTGCCCTGGCGCGAAATGGACATACCGATGCACGTAGGACCCGAAATTCCCGGCATCCGTCGTCACGATCGCGTCCGGCGCCAGATGCTTGTCGATCTCACACACGATGGCGGCGAAGTTGATGCCGTCCGTCGTCGGCAGCCACTCCTTCGCCATCAGCCTGGTGCTGTGGCCGTGCAGCCCGTCGACCCAGCCGCGCCGCTTGGCGGCATCCGCCGGCGCGCCCTTGGCCAGCAGGCCCTTGATCACCTCATGCGGAGACGCCGGAATGCCCAGGTCCACCCGCCAGACGCGGCCGATCTCATTCGGGTCGGGCCAGACATGGACGAAGGGAAGCTGCGGCTGCGGCGCCTCGGGGAAGGAATAGGACTGGCTGACCGAGTCCGTCATCCGCTCGCCGAGGCTGATCAGCAGATCGGCCTTCTTCATCTCGGTGATCAGGTCCTTGGGCACCCGGATGCCCATGTAGCCGCCGTAGTTCGGGTGGCGGTTGTCGAACAGATGCGGGCGGCGATGGGTCGGGCTGATCGGCAGCACCCATTCCTCCGACAGCCGCTTCAGGTCGTCGGAAGCGGCCGGGTCAGCCAGTATGTCCGACAGCATCGCTCCGCCCACCAGCACGAGCGGGCGTTCGGCCT
>CANJSR010000368.1 GCA_947476855.1 Acetobacteraceae bacterium | reverse complement strand
TGAGGACAGCCGGCGGCTGCGCTTCGAAACCGAGGACCCGTCGCTGGACGTGGTCCGCGTGCGGCCCTTCGATGTCGCGACCTTCGTGGCCTTCGGCGCGGCGCAGATCGGGATTTGTGGTGCCGATGTGCTGATGGAATTCGACTACCCCGAGGTCTATGCGCCCCTGGACCTCGGCATCGGGCGCTGCCGGGTGTCGGTGGCCGAACCGGTGGCGACCGCGGGCTCGGATGACCCGTCGCGCTGGTCGCGGGTGCGGGTGGCGACGAAGTATCCCAACATCGCCCGCCGGCATTATGCGAACCGGGGCATCCATGCCGATGTCGTGCACCTGAACGGCGCGATGGAGCTCGCGCCGGGGCTTGGGCTGTCGCGGCTGATCGTGGACCTGGTGCAGACGGGGTCCACGCTGCGGGCGAACGGGCTGGTGGAGACGGAGACGATCGCCACCGTCACCAGCCGGCTGATCGTGAACCGATCGGCGCTGAAGACGCAGCCCGAGCGGATCGGGGCCTGGATCGCGCGGTTCCGGGCGGCGTTGGAGCAGGGCGGCTGAATTTCTTGACCGAAAGGTAGCATGGTGCTACCTTTCTGCCTGTGGTCATGCCTGCCAATCCGTTGGACTTGGTTCGCCGGCTGGCCGCCGATGAAGCTGCCTGCGCGTTCTTCCAGCCGGTTTTGACCGAACTGCGGCGCGTTGGCCTGGATACCGACGACCTGCGCGAAATCCTCTGTTCGGAGTTGGGGGAGGAGCATTGCTTCCGGTCCCGCCCGACCGAGAAATACTTTCCCGCGACGGTGTCGGACTATTATTCGCTGTGGATCGAGGATTGCGGCGCCCGGATGTTCATCAAGCTTCTGGTCCACCAGGACCGGCTGGTGATCACCTCGTTCAAGAAGGATGACCGATATGGCTGAGACCTGCGTGGAATGCGGCCAGGCGGCCCTCGCGGTCCGCGTCGTGCCCTTCACGGTCGTCCATGGTAACAAGGAAGCCGTGATCCAGGATGAGCGGACGGTCTGCGGCCATTGCGGCACGGTGTCCTATGTCGGGGAACAGGCGTCCCGCCACGAACTGGCCGTCGCCGCGAAGATCCGGGAGATGGACGGGCTGCTGAGCGCGGAGGATTTGCGCCGCATCCGCCTGAAATACGGCTTCCGACAGACGGATATGGAAGCGATGCTCTCGGTCGGGCCGAAGACCTGGACCCGTTGGGAACGCGGCAAGGTCCCGCAGAGCAAGGCGGCCGATACGTTGATCCGAGTCCTCGCCGCCGATCCCGAGGTTGCGCGCCGGCTGATGGAGTGGGCCGGGATCGAGAACCCGGAGGCGCTGGCGATCTTCGCCCGGATCGACGCGGACATGAGCCGTCTGGCCGAGGCGAATCTGCGCGCGCGGATTGGTCAGCGCGACGGTGGGCCGGATATCGGCGACGTCGCTGAACGGGCGATCCTGGCGCTGCGCGATGTCCGGCGCGGGTTGATGGACCAGGTGGCCTGAAGAGCATCGGAGCGCATGACGGCTCCGCCGCTTTCGGCTACAGGACGCGCATGATCCGCCTCAGCACCACCGCCCCCGGGTTTGAAGCCCAGTTCCTGACCCTGCTGTCCCAGGCCCGGGAAACCACCGAAACCGTCGATGCCGCCGTGGCGGCCATCATCGCCGCCATCCGCGCACGCGGGGACGAAGCGCTGCTGGAGTACACCGCGCGCTTTGACCGGATGACCCTGACGGCCGATCGCCTGCGGGTTCCCACGGCCGAGACCGACGCCGCCGTCGCCACCGTGCCGGCCGATCTGATCGCCGCCGTCGACCTCGCGGCGACCAGGATCGAGGCGTTCCATCGCGCCCAGTTGCCTGCCGACCTGCGGATGACCGACGCGGATGGGCTGACGCTCGGGATGCGCTGGCTGCCGCTCGACGCCGTCGGCATCTATGTGCCGGGCGGCAAGGCCGCCTATCCGTCCACCGTGCTGATGAACGCGATCCCCGCTCGCGCCGCCGGGGTGGGGCGTATCGCCATGTGTGTTCCGACACCGGATGGGGTGCTTAATCCCCTCGTGCTCGCCGCGGCCCGCCGAGCCGGGGTGACGGAGATCTATCGCGTGGGCGGGGCGCAGGCCGTGGCCGCCCTCGCCTATGGCACCGCGACCATCCCGCCGGTCGATCGCATCGTCGGCCCTGGCAACGCCTATGTGGCGGAGGCCAAGCGGCAGGTGTTCGGCCATGTGGGCATCGACTCGATTGCGGGCCCGTCGGAGGTCGTGATCCTCGCCGATGCCGCCAACGATCCGCGCCGCGTGGCGGTCGACCTGCTGGCCCAGGCCGAACATGACGAATCCGCCCAATCCATCCTGATCACCGACAGCGCGGCCTTCGCCGATGCCGTCACCGCGGCCGTAGCCGCCGAAATCCCGACCCTGCCGCGCGCCGCCATCGCCGGGGCGAGCTGGGAGCGGAACGGCGCCGTGATCCTGGTGCGCGACTGGGCCGAAGCCGTCACCCTGGTCAACCGCCTGGCGCCCGAGCATCTCCAACTGATGCTGGCCGACCCCGACCCGGTCTTCGCGACCGTTCGCCATGCCGGAGCGATCTTCATCGGCGGTTTCTGCCCGGAGGCCGTGGGCGACTACATCGCCGGTCCGAACCACGTGTTGCCCACGGGGCGGACGTCACGGTTTGCTTCCGGCCTGTCGGTGTTCGATTTCCTCAAGCGGACAACTTGGGTTTCCGCCGACCAGGCCAGCCTCGGCCGGATCGGACCGGCCGCGGTGGCGCTGGCCGAGGCCGAGGGATTGCAGGCCCATGCCCGCAGTATCGCGTTACGCCTGGGGCAGACCGGCGGATAACAATTGCCGCCAGGCCCAGCGCGTGCTTGACCTGCCACCCCGCGAACCGCATGTTCGTGGTCGTTCCCATTGCATGAAGAGGCCTGATGTCCAAGGAAGATATGATCGAGTTCACCGGCACGGTCACGGAGCTGTTGCCCAACGCCATGTTCCGCGTGAAGTTGGACAATGAACACTCCATCCTCGCCCATACCAGCGGCAAGATGCGGAAGAACCGCATCCGCGTGCTCGCGGGTGACCGGGTGAATGTCGAGATGACGCCCTACGACCTGACCAAGGGCCGCATCACCTTCCGGTTCAAGTAGCCGGCCGCCCCTGCGTGGTCGCTCCCCCGCTGGTCCTGGCCTCGGCCAGCCCCCGGCGGCTTGATCTGCTGGCACAGATCGGCGTGACGCCCAGCCGCGTCGCCCCCGCCCATATCGACGAAACCCCCAGGCGTGGCGAGGAGCCGCGCCCCTATGTGCAGCGCATGGCGCGCGAGAAGGCCGCCGCCGTCGATGGCGCCGGCGCTTTCCTGCTGGCCGCCGATACGGTGGTGGCCGCCGGACGCCGCATCCTGCCCAAGGCGGAAACCGAGGACCAGGCCCGTGCCTGCCTGACCCTGCTGTCCGGCCGGCGCCACCGCGTGCTGACCGCGGTCGTGCTGGTCGCCCCCGATGGCCGCCGGACCGAACGCCTGTGCGAGAGCACGGTGACCTTCTGCCGCCTCACGCCCCGTGACCTCGACGCCTATGTCGCGAGCCGGGAGTGGGAGGGCAAGGCCGGAGGCTACGCCATCCAGGGTCTGGGGGCGGGCTTTATTCGCTTCCTCTCCGGCAGCCACTCCAACGTCGTGGGTCTGCCCTTGTTCGAGACCGCGCAACTGCTGCGCGGGGTCGGCTGGTCGGTGCCGTGACGGCCGAAATCCGCGTCGCCTCCAGCCCCGGTGAGGCGCGCGTGGCGGTCGTGGTCGATGAACAACTGACGGATTACGCGATCTGGCGCCCGGGCGCGCCCGACGGGGTAGGCGACATCCATCACGGCCGCGTGATCGCACGCGTGGCGGCGATGGCCGGCGCCTTCGTGGCGATCGGTGGGGCCGAGGGGTTCCTGCCGGATACGGAGGGCGCCAAAGGCCTCAACGCCGGCGCCCTAATCTCCGTCCGCGTCACCCGCTCGGCCCAGGGCGGCAAGGGGCCGCGACTGTCCGCGCGCGGGATCGACGTGGCCGAGACCGCCGCCGCTGTGGGCCTGATCCGGCGCGGACCGGACCCGATCACCCGTTTCGCGGCCCTCTGGCCCGACGCCCCGGTGCTGACCGACGATCCGGCCCTGCTGGCGCGCCTGCGCCCTGTCCTGGGCGCGCGGGCGGTGCTGGATCGGGCGGTCTTCGACGATTCGCTGCTGACCGATATCGAGGCGCTCGGCGAACCCGCGATCACGCTTGAAAGCGGCGTGCGGCTGGCGATCCATCCGACTCCGGCCCTGGTCGCGATCGATGTCGATGCCGGGGCGGCGCTGGCCGACCGGTCCGGCAAGGGCGACCGGCATCTGGAGGTGAACCGATCCGCGATCCCCGACCTGGTTCGGCAGATCCGGCTGCGGAATCTCTCGGGCGCGATCCTGGTCGATTTCGCGGGCATGGCGGCCAAGCGGCGCCAGGCGCTGGGGCCGGCCTTGGCGGAGGCGCTGGCGGCCGACCCGATCCGCCCCCGCTTGCTGGGCTTCACGGGCCTGGGGCTGGCCGAGATCGTGCGCTCCCGCGTGCATCCGCCGCTGCATGAGGTGCTGGGCGGGCCGCATGCCGCCGGTCTGGCGGCGCTGCGGCGGGTTGCGGACATGATGGCGGTGGATGCCTCCCGGATGCCGGTGCTGCGGGCGTCTCCGGCCGTCGTGGCGGCGTTGGAGGCCGATGCCGGCGCTCTGACCGATCTTGCCCACCGGGCGGGACGTGGTTTGTTATTGCGCGCCGATCCCGGTTTGCCTGGGACACTCTGGACCCTGGACGATTCGCATGGCTGACCGACGCATCAAACCAACCTGTCCGATTTGCGGGCGGACGCCTCGGCCCGAGGTTTTGCCCTTCTGTTCAAAGCGTTGCGCGAATGTGGACCTGGGGCGGTGGCTCACGGGGCAGTATGTCGTGCCCGGTCCGCCAGCGGAATTGGACGATGATCCGCCGCCATCGCCAGAAGCCGCTTGATCACCGCCTGGGGGTGGGGTAGGAAGCGCGGCCTTCAAACGGCTGCCACGTGCCCAGGTAGCTCAGTTGGTAGAGCATGCGACTGAAAATCGCAGTGTCGGTGGTTCGATTCCGC
>CANJSR010000367.1 GCA_947476855.1 Acetobacteraceae bacterium | reverse complement strand
CTTCGCCGTGCGGGCGATCGCCGCCTCCGACGCGCCACCGATCCACATCGGCAGGTCCGGCTGCACCGGCACGGGCGAGATCGCGGCCTGGGTCAGCTTGAAGTGCTTGCCGTCGTAGTCGAGCGTTTCGCCGGCCCAGAGGCGGCTGATGATCTCCAGCGCCTCATCCGTCGTGCGCCCGCGCGTCTTGGGGTTCAGGTGCATCGCCGTCCATTCCGGCCCCCGCGGGCTGCCGATGCCGAAGCCCGGCAGCAGCCGGCCTTCCGACAGCACGTCGATCGTCGCGCATTGCTTGGCCAGCAGCACCGGGTCGCGCATGGCGACCGAGACGACGTTGACGCCGAACTTCACCCGCTTGGTCCGCCCGGCGATGGCGGCCAGAGCGGTCATGCATTCCAGGATCGGGGATTTGCTGATCAGCCGGTCGGTCTGCCAGATCGAGTCGATCCCGCCGGCCTCACACAGATCGACCCAGCGCCAGAAACCCTTGGCGGTCTCGAACGGGTATTCCATCAGGCCGACGCCGGCCGCGATCGCGCGTGCCATGGCTCAGCCCTCCCGTGCCGCGGGGGGAACGGCGCCATCGGGCGGCCAGGGGGTGATGCCGTCCTCCAGCGGGATCCGCAGGTTGCGGAGCAGGATCGAGAACAGGGTCCAATTGCCGAGCGCGACGACGAATTCGACCTGTTCGGCCGGGTCGGTGACGTATTTGGTGACCTCGGCCCAGGTCTCGTCGGAGATGGTCTTGCCATCGAGCGACTCATCCGTCGCGGTCAGGATGGCGCGGTCGGCCGCGGTCATCCGGTCGGAATTGCGCCAGTCGCGGACGGCCACGATATCCTCGGCCGGGATGCCGGCTTCCGTGGCGACCCGCCAATGCTGCGTCCATTCATAAACAGAGCCGGTGACCCAGCCGATCCGCATGATCATCAGTTCCCGCAGGCGGGTGTCGAAGCGGTTCTTGAACAGCAGCGTCAGCAACTGCCCGTAGACCGCCTTCACCAGGTCGGGATTGTGCGCCAGCGTCCGAAAGGCACCGCCGCGCCCGAAGCGCGATTGCAGCTCGGCGGCGTCGGCGATCTTCAGCGCTTCCTCGATCGGCACCAGCTTTACGCGTTCGGCCATCGCTTCCTCCTGTCGCATTCCCCGCCATCGTCACCCGTCCGGCGCGCGTCTGCAATACGGCGGCGGGGCTGGTCTCGGCGCGCAAGCCGATGCATGCACGCGGCGGAGGATGCGCCTTGAGTGAAAGTGTCAAAGCCGCGGTGGCCGAAGCCCCGCTGCGCGGTCTGTTCTCGGCCCGCTACGCCGATTACTGGCGGCTGTGGTCGGTCGGGCTGGTCGTGTTCATCGTGCGGTGGCTGGAAACCATCGCGGTGGCGGTGTTTGTCTATGAGCGCACCGATTCCGCCTTCCTGGTCGCGATGATGACCATGCTGCGCCTGGTCCCGATGGGGCTGCTGGGCGCGTTCCTGGGCGCCTGGGCGGAACGGATCGAGCGTCGCTGGACGCTGATCGCCGTCGTTGCGCTGATGGGCAGCATTTCCCTGGTCCTGGGCGTGCTGGCGCAGACCGGACACCTGGAAGTCTGGCACCTCGGCGTCGCGAGCTTCGTCAACGGCCTGGGCTGGGCGACCGACAACCCGGTGCGGCGGGTGATGATCGGGGATTCGGTGGGCCCCGAGCGGATGGGCAGCGCGATGTCGCTGGACATCGGTGCCTCCAACGCCAGCCGGATGTTCGGCCCGACACTGGCCGGGCTGCTGCTGGTCCATGCCGGGATCGCCGGGGCGTTCTGGTTCAGCGTGGTGCTGTACGTAGGCGCGCTGTATGCTGCCTGGTCGGTCCGCTACCGCAACGCCGAGACCCGGCCCGCCGGCTCCACCCTGGCCCGCATCACCGAGGGATTGCGCCTGGTGCGCGGCGACCCGCGGCTGATGGGCACGTTGCTGGTCACGGTGATCGTCAACCTGTTCACCTGGCCGTTCACCAGCATGATCCCGGTGATCGGACGCGACCAGCTTGGCCTGGGACCCGAGGGCGTGGGCATCCTGGCGAGCATGGATGGCGTGGGGGCGTTCCTGGGGGCCGCGCTGCTCGCGTTCCTGGCGAGACCCGCCTGGTATGGGCGGATCTATTGCTGGGGGACGCTGATCTATACCGTGATGGTGACGGTGTTCGCGCTGATGACCGATCCGGTGATCTCGGGTGCGACGCTGATCTGCACGGGGATGGCGCAGTCAGGCTTCGCGGCGATGCAGACGACGTTGGTCTATCTCGCGGCGCCGCCCGAAATGAAATCCCGCATCCTGGGCGTGCTGTCGGTATGCATCGGGACGGCGCCGATCGGGTTCCTGTGGGTCGGGCTGCTGGCGGATGCGTTCGGCGCGGACTGGGCAACGGCGATCACGGGCGTGGTCGGGCTGCTGGCGATGCTGCTCACCTGGCGGTGGTGGCGGACGATCTGAGCGGGCGCCCTGTCGTCATGGTGGCCGAATTGCCACCATGACGGGGTTGCGAGGGGTCAGGGCAGACGCCGGCCCGTATCAGTTCAGCCGCCATTCCTTCTCATACCGCGCGTGGCAGTCGCGCCCGCCCGGCATCTTCGGCCAGCCCGCCAGCTGCCGCACGGTCGCCATCAGCAGCCGGTCGCGCAGATGGGTCGTGTTGGCCTCATACTCCTCGAACGTCGAGTGGCTGATCTTCTGGTTGTGCGGATCGTCCTGGAACTTGCAGGCGGTGACCGCCGTCGCGGCCATGAAGGCCCGCCGGTCGGCGCCTGTCCGCAGATACGCCTCCGCGGCCTGCGTCGCGCGGGGGAAATCGAAGGACAGGATGATGTCGTCCTGATCCTTCAACATCTCGGCCGCCGAACGACCCGACCCGTCATAGCCGCCCGCTTCGGCCGGTGCCTCGAACAACTGGTTCGACCGGGCGGCGTCGTTCACGAAGTTCGCCATCAGGTACAGGATGCGCGCCTTGTAGGGATTGTCGCTGGTCCGCATCCACATGTTGGCGGTGTTGCAATAGTCGAAGGCGTGCTGCCCGTCGGTGAACTTCCGCGGCACCGTCGTGCGCAGGATGATCTCGGCCGCGCCGACCGCGATCGTGTCGCCGAGGCTGCGGATCGACTTCCCGGCCTTGAGATGCGCCGTCACCGCGTCCCAGACCGCGTTCGATTCACCGGCCATCAGCAGGTTGATCATCGCCTCGACCTCGGGCGGCGACAGCGGCGTCTGGTTGGTCTTTTCCAGATCCTTGCCGGCGTTCGGGAATTCATCAACCGTCAGCACGCAGGCGGCGTCATAGGCCGAGAAATACAGCGGCCCCACGGCCATGTCCGGCACGCCGGTATAGAACACGCCATGCGCGCGATCCCAGCCGATGTAGTCGGCGAGATCAACGATCGCCCGCGCCCGCAGCGCCTTGTGGCCGGTGTTGCGCGCCTTGCGGCCGATGATGGTTTCCTGCACGTCGATCAGGCCCATGAACATCAGCGTGTCGCGCAGTGCCGGGCGGGCCGCCTCCTCGCCGGCGAGGCCGAGGAAAAGACCGTAGGACCGGCGGACATCGCCGCTCATGTTCGCGACCATGTAGGAATGCAGACGTTCGTCCAGCGATCCGTTCTCGACGATCGGCTGCTGGTCGTCGTTCCACACGACGGGCCGCTTGTCTTCAAGCGGGATGTGCATGTTCTTCATCGAGGCGTAGCGCCCCGGATACTTGCCCGCCAACTGGTTCCAGATATCCAGACCGGCGGGGATGTACCAGACGCTCTGCAGCATCGCGAGCATCTTGTACTCGTCCGGCAGGTACGGCATCAGCGCCGTCGAGGTCCGCAGGCCCAGGATCGTATGATCATTGTTGATCAGCGTGATCTGGCCATCGCGGATGTTGATGTGGTTCGGCACCTGCACGAACGGGGCCTCGGCCGCGGTCACGACGCTGAGCGCATCACCCAACGTCCGTCCCTCTCGCCGGACGAGATTGAAGAAGATATCAGCCGTCTTGGCCTGGTCGTGGTTCAGGATCGCGTCGATGAACTGGTCGACGGCCTTATCCTTCAGGATCGTATCGCGTTGGACGAGCATGGCTTTCCTCCACCTGGCGCGCGCTCCGGCGCTTTCCCGGAGAAAGCCTAGGCCCGTCCAACCCGGCCGTAAACCTTCGCGCCGTCAGGGCTTGACCACCTCATCCGGCAGCAGGCCCCAGATCTGGTCGCGCCGCAGATAGCCGCGGTGGCCGCTCACGCGGACCTCGCACCAGGGCGATCCGGCCTCGCACGCCCGCAGCCGCCCGATGACGCCGGCGCGCAGGATCGCGACGGCCGAGGCGGTGTCCTTGCGGTCCGACCGTACGGTCGCGTCCGCGCCCTGGACCACGAAGGTGCGCCGGCCAGTCAGCGTGGCGGAATGAACCCAGCCGCGCACGCCGTCGGCATCGCGGACGGCGCGCCAGACCTCGAACTCCCGCTCGATCTCCACCGGCAGGTCGCGCCGGTTGTAGACCCACTGGATCGGGTAGCGGGTGCCGGGACCGGCGCGCAGGTTGACGGTGTCGGACTTGAGCGAGGCGAACCGGGGCAGCTTCGCGCCCTCCTCGGCCGGCTGCCGGCCGCCTTCCGCCGTGGTCGGCTGGTCCGGCTGCTCACCCGCGGTTTCCGGCGGGGGGGGCGGCGGTGGTGGCGGCGGTAACGGCAAGGGCAGCGACGCCTGGGGTTTCGGGGGCGAACCGGCGGGCTGGGCCTGCGCCGTCGGCTTGGCCGGCTGGGCGGGTGGCTGCACCCGAGGCGCGGCGGGATGCACCGGCTGGCGTGGCGCGGCGGCGGGCGGCGTCATCGGCGCCTCGGCCTTCGGTTTGGCGGACGGAGACTGCCCCGCAGGCACCGATAACGTCCCGCTCTGGCCCCAGGCCGGCTGAGCGGCGCCCGCGAGCGCCACCCCAACGGCGAGCACGGCGGCTGGTATCAGGCCAGGGAGACGGGGTCGGGCAAGGTACCGCATGCCGCCTGCGTGCCAATTCAGACCGAGCCGGGTCAAGAGCGGATATCAATTCGCTCCCGCAACCGCGGGCGCCGTGGCCCGGGGCGGCGGATGCCCGCCATGCGAGCGGTCGGTGCCGCCGCGACGTCTCAATCCCGCATATCCGTT
>CANJSR010000366.1 GCA_947476855.1 Acetobacteraceae bacterium | reverse complement strand
GTTTCCAAAGGCCGTCGGCCTTTGGTGGGGTCCAGGGGCAAAGCCCCTGGTGGGGTCTGGGGTGAAACCCCAGCCCTTCCTCCCTAAGGCCGCCCCGACCGATGATACGGGTGCCCCTGCCTGATCGACCGGGCCCGATAGAGTTGTTCGGCCAGCATCGCGCGGGCCAGGAAGTGGGGCCAGGTCATGCGCCCCAGCGACAGGGTATGGTCGGCGCGCGCGATGACGGGGGTGTCGAGGCCCTCGGCCCCCCCGATCAGGAAGCAGACCGGGCGGCCCTGTTCCAGCCAGCGATCCAGATGCCTGGCGAAGGTTGCGCTATCGGGTTCGATGCCTCCCAGGTCCAGGGCGATGACCAGGGCGCCAGGCGGCAGGGCGGCCAGCAGGGCGGCGCCTTCGCGGCGTTTGACCTCGGCCGGGGCACCGCGGCCTTCGGGGAGTTCGGTCAGATCGAGGCGTGGGCGCAGCCGTTCGGCATAGCGGTTGAACAGGTCCGCCTCCGGCCCGTCGCGCAGCCGTCCGATCGCGATCACCCGCATCATGTCCGTCTTGTTGTCCTATCTGGTCCGCCGGCCGTCATCGCGGTACACCCAGCATGGACGCGCCGGAGATTCAACCAACCATGACCGATGTCGCCGTGATCGGACTGGGGGCCATGGGGGCCGCGACCCTGTATCAGCTTGCGGCCAGGGGCGCGCGGGTGATCGGGATCGACCGCTTCGCGCCGCCGCATGACCAGGGCTCCAGCCACGGGGAAAGCCGCATCACGCGCCAGGCCGTGGGCGAGGGCGGGGCCTATGCGCCGCTCGTCTTGCGCTCCCACGCGATCTGGCGGGAACTGGAGGCGGCGACGGGTGCCTCCCTGCTGAACGCCTGCGGGGGGCTGATCATCGGGCCGGTGGACCGGGCCTCCTCGCACCATGCCAAGCCCGATTTCCTGCGTCGTACTGTGGCGGTCGCCGAACGCTTCGGCATCGCGCATGAGGTTCTGGACCGCGCCGCCATGGAGGTCCGGTTCCCGCAGTTCACCGGCCTCGCCCCCGACGACATGGCATGCTTCGAACCAGGCGCCGGCTATGTGAACCCCGAGGCCTGCGTCGCCGCCCAGTTGTCCGAGGCCCGGCGCCTCGGCGCCGAAATCCTGACCGGCGTCACCGTGACGGGGATCGAGCAGACCGGCGGCGCGGTGCGGATCGACACGACCCAAGGATCAATCCACGCCGACCGCGTGGTCGTGGCGGCGGGCGCCTGGACGGTGCCGCTGCTGGGCGCCCCCTTCGACCGGCTGCTGACCGTCACGCGCCAAATGCTGCACTGGTTCCCGGCCGAGGACCCGGCCGCCTACCAGCCCGGCCGCTTTCCCGTGTTCATCCGCATGTATGGCGCCACCGACCAGGATTATTTCTACGGCTTCCCGATCTCGGCCGGCGCGCCCGGCGTGAAGCTGGCAACCGAGCAATATGAAATCCCGACCACTGCCGACGCCGCCTGGCACGCGGTCGATCCGGCCGAGGGTTCGGCTATGCACAGCCTCCATATCGCCGGCCGGCTGGCCGGCATCACGCCGATCGCCGCGCGGTCGGTGGCCTGTGTCTATACATCCACCCCGGACGCCGATTTCCTGATCGACGCGCATCCGGCGATGGACCGGGTGATGGTCGTCTCCGCCTGTTCGGGGCACGGTTTCAAACACTCCGCCGCGATCGGGGAAGCGGAGGCGGAGGTGACCCTGACCGGCCGTTCCGCGATCGACCTCGCCCCCTTCGGCCTGCACCGCTTCTCCTGATAACCCAAGGAACTTGGCATGACCTGGCAAACCCAATCCGGAGTCTTCGAAGCCGGCGACGTCACGCTGCAATCAGGTTCGGTACTCCGGAATGCTCGGCTGTCATGGAAGACGCACGGGACGCTGTCGCCCGCCCGGGACAACGTGATCGTCTACCCGACCAGCTACTCCGCCCGTCATCCCGATCTGGAGTGGCTGATCGGCCCCGACGGCATCCTCGATCCGACGCGCTGGTTCATCGTGATCTGCGACATGTTCGGCAACGGGCTGTCGTCGTCCCCCTCCAACACGCAGGACTACCCGACACTGGTGACGATCCACGACAACGTGACCGTCCAGCGGGAGGCGCTGCGGGCGCTGTTCGGGATCGACCGCGTGGCCTGCGTCTATGGCTGGTCGATGGGTGCGTTGCAGGCCTACCACTGGGCCGCATTGTTCCCCGACGCGGTGGAGCGGATCGTGGTGAACTGCGGCGTCGCCTGCACCTCCATCCACAACCAGGTCTTCCTGCGCGGCCTGATGGCCACCCTGGAAGCCGCGCCCGAGCACATCGGCAACGGCCGCTTCACCCAGGAACCGCGCGCGGCCTTGCGCGCCTTCGGCCGCATCTATGCCGGCTGGGCGCTCAGCCAGGATTTCTACCGCGCGCGCCTGCATCTGTCGGACGGGCCGGTGGGCAACCTCGGCGCGCCGGACCTGGAGTTCTTCCTGCGCCGGGATTGGGAGCAGCGCTTCGGCGCCCGCCCCGCCGCCGACCTTTACGCGCAGTTGATGACCTGGGACGCCGCCGACATCAGCGCCAACAGCCTGTATGACGGCGACCTGGAAAAAGCGCTGCGGGCGATCAAGGCGCGGGTGCTGCTGATGCCGGGGGAAACCGACCTCTATTTCCGCGTCGCCGACAACGCCAACGAACTGGCGGTGCTGGCGCGCGCTGAACTGAAGCCGATCCCAAGCATCTGGGGCCACCGCGCCGGCAACCCCGTGGTCAACCCGACCGACACCGCCTTCATCAAGGACGCGGTGCGGACCCTGCTGGCTCAGGAGTAGCGGAACAGCGCGTCGTCCTCGGCCGTCGGCATGCCCTCGCGGTGGGGCGCGCCGTCCGGCCCGATCTCGTAGTAGTCGGACTTATCCGGCACATACAGGTGCATCGCCGTCCGCAGCCCGGTCGGCGTGGCCAGCACGCCG
Organism: Acetobacteraceae bacterium; assembly: GCA_947476855.1. The sequence goes on along the minus strand of CANJSR010000366.1, from coordinate 2,175 downwards.
GCGTTGATCGCCAGCCGATCCGTGCCCTTGCGCTGAAAGAACAGCACCGAGCCGCAATCGCCGCAGAAGCCGCGCCGCCCGGTGTCCGACGTGTCGTACCACTTCAGGCCGGCATCCGACACAAACCGGACCTCCTCCCGCTGGCACCGCGTATGGGCCGAGGCGTGGCCGTGATGGCGCCGGCAGTCGCTGCAATGGCAGATCACGACATCGCGCAGCTTGCCGTGAACCTCGAACTGTACGGCGCCGCAATGGCAGCCTCCGGTGGCGCGTGGCGTGGTCATCGGCTTTGTGTCCCCCTGGTCTGTCCCGCAACGGTCGCGCAGGATACACCAAAGGCCTGGAGGAAACGCCATGAAGATCACCGCCGTCGAAACCTACTGGACCCGCATTCCCTACGACATGGGCGGCACGCCGCTGGTGGCCAGCGGGATCAACGCCCAGGGCATGAACACGATCTGGCTGCGGATCATCACCGACGAGGGTGTCGAGGGCTGGGGCGAGGCCTTCGGTCATGGCGCCGCCGCGGTCAGCCTGGCGACGCTGAACACGCAGCTCGCACCGGCCATCCTGGGCCAGGACGCGCGCGACATCGCCGGCCTGCGCGACCGCCTGGGCCGGGTGTGGCACCTGTTCGGCCGCAACGGGCCGCATGTGTTCGCCCTGTCCGCCCTCGACATCGCCCTCTGGGACATCGCCGGCAAATCCGCCAGCCTCCCCATCTGGCGGATGCTCGGCGGATCACCACTGACCACGATGCCGGCCTATGCGTCGCTGCTGCGCTACGGGACGGCCGAGCTGGTGGCGGAGAACAGCGCCCGCGCCGTGTCGCAAGGCTATCGCGACATCAAGCTGCACGAGATCACGGTCCCCGAAATCGTCGCCGCCCGCGACGCGATCGGCCCGGACGTCCGGCTGATGTGCGACACCAACTGCCCCTGGACGATCTGGCAGGCGATCGACATGGCGCGCCGCCTGGCCGACGTGGACCTGACCTGGCTGGAGGAACCGGTCTGGCCGCCGAACGATTACGCCGGCCTCGCCCGGGTGCGGATCGAGGGCGGATCGCCCATCGCCGCCGGTGAGAACGCCGCCGGCCTGCACGACTTCAAGGAGGCCTTCGCGCTGGGGGCGCTCGACATCGCGCAGCCATCGGTCATCAAGACCGGCGGCATTTCCGCGATGGTCGAGATCGCGGCCCTGTGCAAGGCGCACGGCGTGCGGATGGTGCCGCACAACGCCTATTTCGGGCCGGGGTACCTGGCCTCGCTGCACGTCAACGCGGCCCTGGGCGCGGGGGCACCGTTCGAGCGGCTGTATCTGGACCTGGAAGACAGCCCCTATCACGAAATGGTGACCGCGACCGACGGCCAGGTCATCGTGCCGAACGGACCCGGTCTCGGCCGCGACCCGAACATGGACGTGCTGCGGAAGTATCTGGTCGCCGAACCCACCATCCATCGCGTTTGAGACGGAGCCCGTCCCATGAAAATCACCCGCCTGCGCACCCAGGTCGTGCATCTGCCGATCAACCCGCCGATCCTCACCTCCATCATGGGGTCGATCAAATCGGCCGATTGCGTGCTGACCTTCCTGGACACCGATGAGGGGATCACCGGGGAAGGCCTGGTCTTTTCGATCAACAACCGCCGTCTGGGCGTCATCCACCAGATGATCCGCGACCTGGAGGATCTGGTCGTCGGCCTCGATCCACTGCTGGGCGGCAGCCTGAACGCCAAGGCGTGGAAGGACCTGAACTTCCTGGGATATGAGGGCGTGTCGATCGTCGGCCTCGCCGCCATCGACAACGCGCTGTGGGATTTGCGCGGCAAGGCGGCCGGGCTGAACGTCGCGCATCTGATCGGGGCGTGCCGGCCTTCCGTGCCAACCTATGCCTCCGGCGGGCTGTGGCTGGCGGGGTCGATCGATGACCTGCAGAAGGAGGCACGGGGTTTCCTCGACCGCGGCTTCCGCGCAATGAAGACCCGCGTCGGCCCCTCCGACCCCGAGCGGATGGTTGAACGCGTCGCCGCGGTGCGGGAGGCGATCGGCCCGGATATCGGCCTGATGGTCGACGCCAACCAGCAGATGAGCGTGAAGCAGGCGATCCGCATCGGCCGGATGATGGAGGAGTTGAACCTGACCTGGTTCGAGGAACCGATCATCTGCCACGAC
>CANJSR010000365.1 GCA_947476855.1 Acetobacteraceae bacterium | reverse complement strand
GAGACCATGTCCGCCATCGGCCTGGTGCTGCGCTTCAACTCCAGCTTCGAACCGCGGCTGCGGGAATTCGCCATCCTGACCGTCGGGCGGCACTGGGACAGCCAGTTCGAATGGGCCTCCCACGAGGGCGAGGGCCGCAAGGCCGGCCTGTCCGAGGACTCCATCGCCATCCTGAAATCCGGCGGCAACCGCTTCGCCCAGGCCGATGAGCAGGCGATCTACGACTACGCCAACGAACTGCTGACGAAACATTTCGCCTCCGACGCCGCCTACCAGCGCGTCGTCGCCTTGTTCGGCGTTCCGGGCGTGGTCGAGCTGACGGGCCTCGTCGGCTATTACTGCATGGTCTCCGTCATGCTGAACGCGGCCGAGGTCGAGGTCCCGCCCGGCCTGCCGACCCTGCCGCCGAAGGCGTGACACGATGAAGATCGCATCCGTCGATGTGCGCCTGATGCGGGTGGCGCTGGACCAGCCCTACATGGCCGCCGGACGGCTGGTGGACGCAAACTGGCATGTCATGGCGGAAGTCACGACAACCGATGGCGTCACCGGCTTCGGCTACATCGTTGCGTTGCGGGAGATGTTCTGTCGCGCCGTCGCCTCCGCCACCCGTGAACTCGGCCAGCTCGTCATCGGCATGAGCGTCCTGGAAGCCGAGGCCGCCTGGCACCGCATGGCCCGCGCCGGCGACTGGATCGGCCCCGGCGGCCTGCTGCACTACGCGATCTGCCCGATCGACATCGCGATCTGGGACGCCGCCGGCAAGACCGTTGGCCAGCCGATCTGGAAACTTCTGGGCGGCGCGCGGGATCGGTTGGAAGCCTACGCTTCGGACGGGTTCTGGTACAGCCTGACGCTGGATGAACTCGCCGCCTCCGCCCGCAAGGCGGCGGACCAGGGGTTCCGGGCGGTCAAACTGCGGATTGGCAACGAAAAGCAACCCGAGGGCGAAGTCGCCCGCGTCCGCGCCGTGCGCGACGCGGTCGGCCCCGATGTCGCGATCATGGTGGATGCGACCGAGACCTGGACGCTCGACCGCGCCATCCGCACTGGCAAGGCCTTGCAGGAGGCCGGGGTGAGCTGGCTGGAAGACCCGATCCCGCACACGGACATCCCGGGCATGGCCCGGATTGTCGCCGCGCTGGATATCCCGATGGCGACCGGCGAACATCTATACAATGTCTCCGACTTCACGCGGCTGCTGGAGGCTCGGGCGACCGGCATCGCGCTGATCGACCTCGGCCGGATCGGCGGGGTAACGCCCTGGCGGCATGTGGCATCGCTGGCACACGGGTTCGGTGTCCGCGTCGGCGGGCACGTACTGCCGGAGATCCATATCCATCTCCTCTGCGCCGCCCCGAACGGTCACCGCGTCGAATACGTCCCCCGGTCCGCGCGCCTGCTGCAGGAGATGCCGGCAATGACGGATGGGATGATGGTGGCGCCGGATCGGCCCGGGTTCGGGCTGGAACTGGATCGCGATTCCGTGGCGCGGTTCACGGTCACGGACTGAAGATCGATGACGCAAGGAAACGACCGATGATCGCCCGCCCGCCCCGCCGTCCGCCCGAACATGGCGTCGCCACCCTGCACGATGTCATGGTCACCATGCGCGACGGCGTCAGGCTGGCCACCGATGTCTGGCTGCCGGCGGCGGACGGCGCGATCCTGCCCGGCCCCTTCCCCGTCGTCCTGGAACGCACGCCCTACAACAAGACCCGCGGCCCCGGGAATACACCCGATGGAGCGTTCTGGGCCTCCCGCGGCTATGTCTTCATCGCCCAGGACTGCCGCGGCCGCTACAAGTCCGAAGGCGCGTTCATCTCCTACCCGTCGGAGGGCGATGACGGCGTCGACACCATGGCCTGGATCATGACCCAGCCCTGGTGCAACGGCCGCATCGCCGTCACCGGATCGAGCTACTTCGCCTCCACCGCCCAGGCGATCCTCTGCCGCAATCCACCCGGCCTGGTCGCCGCCGTGATCCGCGTCGGCGCGGGCGACTACCACGAGGACGGCGCCTGGTACGGCGGCGCCTTCCTCATGACCCACAACATCAACTACGCGCTCGGCCTTGCCGCGATGGGCCGGGAGTCCGAGGCCGATCCCGCGGTCGCCGCCGCCTTCACCAAGGCGCTGGAAACCAAGGAAGCCTTCGCGCTGATGCAACGATCGCAGTTGCGTCCGAGCGGCTCGGTCATGGCCTTGGCGCCGAGCTATGACGAGTGGTACCAGGAATGGCAGCAGCATGAGTTGTATGACGACTACTGGAAGCAGGACGGCTACCGCTTCGACTACAAGGCCGCGGCCGATGTGCCGGTACTGCTGATCGGGACCTGGTACGACGCGTTCCTCGGTGGCATGCTCGATGCGTTCACCGGCTATGCCGAGGGCAAGTCATCCCCCATACACATGATCATGGGCGGCGGCTTCCATTCATCCGTCTATACAATGTCCACCGTCGCGGGCGATGTCGACATGGGTCCCGCCATGCCGATCGACGTGCCGGCCGCGATCGGGCAGTGGTTCGACCAGTTCGTGAAGGACATCCCGTCCGGCATCCAGCCCGGCCATCTGTTCCATGCGTTCCGACTGGAAGGCGGGGACGGATCGAAGACCCCGGCCGGGAACCTCCGCGCCGGCGGGTCCTGGCAGACCTTCGACGCCTGGCCGCCACGCGACGCGGTGCCGACACGGCTGCATCTCGGTCCCGATCTGACACTGGGAGCGGCTGTCCCGCAATCGGGGTCCGTCAGCTACAACTTCGATCCGAGCGATCCCCTGCCGTCGGTCGGCGGCAATGTGAGTTCCGGGTTGCAGGTCATCCTCGCCGGCCCCGCCGACCAGCGCGGCGATCCCAAGCTGTTGCAGTGCCGCGACACGCGCCCGCTGTCCGAACGCGCCGACAATCTGTGCTTCCTCACCGAACCGTTGGAGCATGACACGGAAATCTCTGGCCCGATCGCGGTGACATTGTTCGTGTCATCCTCAGCCGTGGACACCGACTTCACCGCCAAGCTGATCGACCAGTATCCGCCCTCCCCGGCCTATCCCGACGGCTATGCGATGAATATCCAGGACGGCATCGTCCGTGCCCGCCTGCGCGGATTCACCCAGGCCGGCCCGGGCTACCGCCGTATCTACGCACATCGGGAAGAACCGCTGACCCCGCACGAAATTGTCGAGGTCACGATCGAGCTCTGGTCCGCCAGCGTCCTGGTCCGCGCGGGGCACCTCATCCGGCTGGACGTCTCCTCCAGCAGCTTCCCCCGCTTCGACGTGAATCCGAACACCGGAGAACGCTTCGCCGACCGCCGCCTGCCCCCGGTCATTGCCCGAAACACGATCCACATGGGCCCGGCGCATCCGTCCCACGTGGACCTGCATCTGCGGGGTCAGGCGAGCCGGTAGCCCCCGCCCTCGGTCAGCAGCAGGCGCGCCTCGGACGGGTTCGCCTCGATCTTCTGGCGCAATTTGTAGATGTGGGTTTCCAACGTGTGGGTGGTGACCTGGTCGTTGTAGCCCCACACCTCGTTCAGCAGCACCTGCCGCTCCACCGGCGCGGCGGCTCGGTGCAGATGCAGCAGGATCGCGGCCTCCTTCTCGGTCAGGCGCACCCGGCGGTCGGCATCCTGCAGCACCCGCTGCATGGGGTGGAACAGCCAGGGGCCGACCGGCACAGGCTCCTCATCCAGGTCGGGCAGATCGCGCAGCAGGCGGCGGACGCGGGCCAGCAGCAACCCCAGGCGGAACGGCTTTCCCAGCACGTCGTCGACCCCGGCGGCCAGCGCCGAATCGAGCGCCGCGACATCGGCCGAGGGGACCAGCAGCATCACCGCCATGCGCGAGTCCTCGCAGCGGGCACGCTGGTAGAATTCCAGCGCCGCCTCTCCCCCATCCGCCACCGACAGGATCAGCAGGTCGCCGCGTTCCTCGGCCAGGAACGCCTCGGCTTCGGCGATGGAGGCGCGTCCGGTGACCGCGACGCCCGGTTCGTGGCTCAGCGCGTCGGCCAGCGCCGTCCGCACCACCGCTTCCCCCTCCACGATCAGGATCGAGCGCGCCGCGGCCATCCCCTGTCCCTTTCCCTTTGTCCCCGCCAGCGGATGCCAGGGGGGCGTGGCGCGATCATGGCACGGTGGCCCACGAAAATTCTCTCTGTCGTCTCATCCGGCATGCCGGAGCCGTCGCAAGCCTAGCGTCCCGCCAACCGTTCCCGCTATAGGGTTGGGCAAGGGAACAGGGAGCTTCATATGCCTGGGCGGTTCGGATCTTTCCTTCGGGTTGGCACGGTGCTCGCGAGCGTCGCGGCAAGCGGCACGGCATGGGCGCAGGACCTGGCGATCGCGTCCTCGGCGCCGGTCACCAGCATCGACCCGCATTACCATACGCTGGGCCCGAATGCCTCGGCCCATGTCCATTTGTACGACCGGCTGCTGGAGCGTGATGCCAGCGGCAAGCTCGGCCCGCGGCTGGCCGTCAGCTGGAAGCTGATCGACGACCTGACCTGGGAATTCAAGCTGCGCCCGGCGAAGTTCCACAACGGCGCGACCCTGTCGGCCGAGGATGTCGCCTACTCGATCGCCCGCGTGCCCAAGGTCAAGAACAGCCCCGCATCCTTCCAGATCTACACCCGCGCCGTCGTGGGGCATGAGATCATTGATCCGCTGACGATCCGGCTCAAGACCGCGACCCCCTATCCGCTGCTGCCGATCGACCTGTCCCAGATCTTCATCCTCCCGCGCAGCCTGGGCGACGAACCGGCGACCGAGGATTTCAACAACGGCAAGAACGCGATCGGCACCGGCCCCTACCGCTTCGTCTCCTACAAGCCGGGTGACCGGATCGAGATGGAGCGGAACGAGGATTTCTGGGGCACCAAGCCGCATTGGAAGAAGGTGAACTACCGCATCATCTCCAACGACGGCGCCCGCACCGCGGCGCTGCTGTCGGGCGATGTCGGGATCATCGAGTTCGTGCCGCCGCAGGACCTGCCCAACCTCCGCAAGGACTCCCGCGTCACCATCTCGGAAGTCGTCAGCAACCGGTCCATCTTCCTGTGGTTCGACCATTCCCGCACCGGGGCCATGCCCTTCGTCACCGGGCCGAACGGGGAAGCGCTGGAAAAGAACCCGTTCAAGGACCACCGCGTCAGGCTTGCCTTGTCGCTGGCGATCAACCG
>CANJSR010000364.1 GCA_947476855.1 Acetobacteraceae bacterium | reverse complement strand
TGCATCGTGCAGCCGTCGAACACCCAGGGCAATCTGCTGATCAACCGCGACAAGCCGCCCTTCGACGACGAACGTCTGCGGCGCGCCTTGGTGCTGTCGATCGACCGCAAGGCGTTTTCCGACATCCTCAGCCGCGGCGTGAACAAGATCGGCGGCGCGATGCTGGCCCCGCCCGAGGGCATCTGGGGCTGGTCGCAGGAATATATGGAAACCGTCCCCGGCTATGGCGGCGATGTAGAGAAAAGCCGGGAAGAAGGCCGCAAGATCATGCGGGAACTCGGCTACGGCCCGGACAAGATGATGCCGCTGAAGGTGTCGACCCGGAACGTCGCGAGCTACCGGGACTCCTCGGTCATCCTGATCGACCATCTGAAAAGCGTCTATATCCAGGGCGAGCTCGAGGTCCTGGATTCCTCCGTCTGGTATGCCAAGATGCTCAAGAAGGACTATGCCGTCGGCATGAACGTCCAGGGCACCGGCATCGACGATCCGGATGTGCAATTCTTCGAGAACTACACCTGTGGTTCGGAACGGAACTACACGGGGTATTGCAATCCGGAGCTTGAGAAGCTCTACCGTGAGCAGTCCAGGATGACCGACTTCGAGACTAGGAAGAAGCTGGTCTGGGACATCGACAAGAAGCTTCAGGAAGACGCGGCGCGTCCGGTTATCTACCAGTCGCAGGGTGCAACCTGCTGGTGGCCGCACGTCAAGGGCCTGAAGCTCGCGGTGAATAGCATCTACAACCACTGGCGTTTTGATGACGTCTGGCTGGAACGATAGGGGTGGAGTAACCCAATGCTGTCCTATCTGATCCGGCGGCTGTTGCTGATGGCGTTGACGCTGTTCGGCGTCTCGATCGTCATCTTCCTGCTGCTGCGTATCGTCCCTGGTAACATCGCCGATATCCTGTTCGACTCCGCGGGTCTGATCGACCCGGCGGAGAAGGCCAAGATCGTCGCCGATCTCGGGCTGGACCTTTCCATTTACCAGCAATATACGCAGTGGATCGGCGGATTGCTGCAAGGCGACCTGGGCTATTCCTATGTGTCCGAGAAGCCGGTGATCGAGGAGATCGCCCCGCGCATTCCCATCACGGCCCAGCTTGCCGTGATGGCCTTGATCTTCTCGGTCGTCATGGGTGTGCCGCTTGGAGTTATCAGCGCGGTCCGCCAGAACACGCCACTCGACTACCTGCTGCGCATCACCAGCCTCTCCGGTCTCTCGATGCCGTCCTTCTGGCTCGGCCTGCTGATCCTGATGGCCTGCGTCCACTTCTTCGGAACGATCCCGATCTATGATCGGAACCCGCCGACCTTCTGGGCGTGGCTCGCGATGATGGCGGTGCCGGCGGCGGCTGTCGGCTTCCGCAGTTCGGCGCTGATCATGCGCCTGACCCGATCGGCGATGCTTGAAGTCCTGCGCCACGACTTCGTCCGGACCGCGCGGTCCAAGGGCCTGTCGGAACGGGCGGTTACCTATAACCACGCCCTGCGCAACGCCTTGCTGCCAGTCGTGACCATCATCGGCATCGAGGTCGCCTTCCTGTTCGGCGGCCTGATCGTCACGGAAACCGTGTTCAACATCCCCGGCGTCGCCCGCTTCCTGGTGGAGGCAATTCGCTGGCGTGACTACCCGATGGTGCAAAACCTCGTGATGTTCACGGCAACCATCCTGGTCCTCATCAACCTGATCGTCGACCTGATCTACATGGTCATCGATCCCCGCATCCGGTACAGCGAATGAGCACGACAGTCTCCGAAGCACGCCCGAGCGCACCGGGGTTCCTGAGCGAGGTTCTTTACCTCTCTCGGCGCTACCCGTTGGGGGTCGCCGGCGCGTTGATCATGGTCACGTTCGTCCTTTGCGCGATCTTCGCGGACTACGTGGCGCCGCTTGACCCCTTCTCGACCAACGCGCGCTCCTCGCTCGCGAAGCCGTCGGAGGTCAATCTGCTGGGGGCGGACATGATGGGACGCGATGTCTTGTCGCGCATCATCCACGGCGCCCGGGTCTCGCTTGCGGTCGCGGTCGGCGCGACGGTCCTGGGCAGCGGAATTGGTGCCGCGGTCGGACTCGCCTGCGGCTATCTGGGCGGCTGGTTCGACCTGATCGTCCAGCGCGTGACCGAGGTCATGGACGCGCTCCCGCTGCTCGTCATGGCATTGGTCATTACCGCGTCGCTTGGCCCGTCCCTGCGGAACACGATCATCGCCATCGCGATCCCGTTGGTGCCCCACGTGGCCCGCGTGATCCGGTCCAACGTGTTGGCGCTGCGCGAAATGCCGTTCGTCGAAGCCGCAAAGGCCACGGGCATGAGCGAGATGCGCATCGCGGTCGTGCACGTGCTGCCCAATACCCTGGCACCCCTGATCGTGCTGGCGACGGCGCAGTTGGGATCGACGATCCTGACCGAGGCGTCACTGTCGTTCCTGGGCCTCGGCGTGCCGGAACCCTACCCGTCCTGGGGGCGGATGCTGTCCGAATCCGCGGCGGAATATGTGCGCACGGCCCCGTGGCTGGTGATCTTCCCAGGTCTCGCCATCAGCTTGGTCGTGTTCGGATCGAACCTGACGGGTGACGCCCTGCGCGACGCCCTGGACCCGAGGCAGCACGACTGATGGCACCCGTCCTTGAAGTTTCAGGCCTGAGCACGGTCTTCCACACTCGCCGCGGGCTGGTGCGGGCCGTGCAGGACGTGTCCTTCGCCGTCAACGCTGGGGAAACCTTGGCCATCGTCGGTGAGTCGGGATGCGGCAAGACCATCACCGCATTGTCCCTGATGCGGCTGGTCCCCATGCCGCCCGGGGAGATCGCCGCGGGCAGCGTAAAGGTGGATGGCACCGACCTGCTGAAGCTCTCGGATAACGAGATGCGGGAGATGCGGGGCAGCAAGATCGCCATGATCTTCCAGGAACCGATGACAGCGTTGAACCCGCTGCTGACGGTCGGGAACCAGATCGAGGAGATGGTGGTCCTGCACGACAAGTGCTCGCGGGAAGTCGCGCGCAAGCGGGCGGTCGAGATGCTGCACCACGTGCGCATCCCTGAACCGGATCGACGGGCGCGGGAGTATCCGCACCAGTTGTCGGGCGGAATGCGGCAGCGCGCGATGATCGCGATGGCGCTGGCCTGCCGTCCCAAGGTGCTGGTGGCCGATGAGCCGACGACCGCGCTGGACGTCACGATCCAGGCCCAGATTCTGGACCTGATCGGCGATCTGCAACGGGAGTTCGGCACGGCGGTTGTCCTGATCACGCATGACCTGGGGGTCGTCGCGGAAACGGCCAAGCGGGTGGTCGTGATGTATGCGGGCCGCAAGGTGGAGGAAGCTCCGGTCGAGGAGATCTTCGCCCGCCCCTACCATCCGTATATGCAGGGTCTGATGAACTCGATCCCCCGCGTCGGATCGGCGCGCGGGCTGGATGTCGCGCCGGATGAGCGGTTGCAGGAAATCTCGGGCATCGTACCGCCGTTGAATGACCTGCCGCCAGGCTGCGCGTTCGAACCACGCTGTACCAAGGCCGACGCGCGCTGCAAGACGCAACGGCCCGAACTGGCAACCAAGGCGCCCGACCACATCGCCGCATGCTGGCTGGCCTAGGACAGTGACCATGACCCAACCATTGATCGAGGTCACCGACCTGAAGAAGCACTTTCCGATCAAGAAAGGGCTTCTGCGCAGCACGGTCGGCCATGTCTTCGCCGTTGACGGGATATCGTTCAGCATCAATCCCGGCGAAACGCTGGGCCTGGTGGGTGAATCCGGCTGCGGCAAATCCACCGTCGGGCGTGTCGTGCTGCGGCTGATCGAGCCGACCTCGGGTGCCATCAAGGTCTCGGGCCAGGACATCGTCGGCATTCCCCGCGGGGAACTGCGTCCGCTGCGTCGCCAGATGCAGATCGTGTTCCAGGACCCGTTTTCCTCCCTCAATCCCCGAATCAGGGTCGGGGATATCGTGGGTGAGCCGCTGATGGTCCACGGCGTCGGCAACAAGCAGGAACGCGCCGAACGGGTCGCCAAGCTGTTCAACCGCGTCGGGCTGCGGCCGTCGCAGATGAACAACTATCCGCACCAGTTCTCGGGCGGGCAGCGGCAGCGCATCTCGATCGCCCGCGCTTTGGCGCTGGACCCGCAGTTCATCGTGGCGGACGAACCCGTTTCGGCGCTGGACGTGTCCATCCAGGCGCAGGTCATCAACCTGATGATGGACCTTCAACAGGAACGCGGGCTTTCCTACCTGTTCATCTCCCACAACCTGGCGGTGGTGGAGCATATCAGCCACCGCGTGGCCGTGATGTATCTGGGCCGGATCGTCGAGTACGCCGACAAGAAGACGCTGTTTGCCTCCCCCCAGCATCCCTACACCGAGGCCCTGCTGTCGGCCGTGCCGCTGCCGGACCCGACGCTGCGGCGGACCAAGAAGCGGGTCGAAGGCGACGTGCCGAGCCCGATCAAGCCGCCGCCGGGGTGCCATTTCCATCCGCGGTGCCCGTATGCCGAGGCGCGGTGCAAGGTCGAACCTCCGGTCCTGCGGGAGATCGGGCCCGGTCACCAGGTCGCCTGCCACCTGCGGTAGGCGGAATAAGGAAAAGGCCGGAGCGGGTGATCCGCTCCGGCCCTTTTTTTGTTTGCTGAGCGGCGTGGCCCTCGCCCGTCGTAGCGGCCGGAGGGCCGCTATCCAAGACTTGGACGACACGAAGCCCTGGGTGCTGGCGCGGAGCCTGTCCTCGGGCCGGCTGTTTGCCGGACCTGGGGGGCCAGCATGACGAGGTTGGGGCCCCTGGAGCTACCGCCCGATCCCGAAGAACCGACCGATCCGCGCCAGATAGGCCTTGATCACCACCCAGATCAGCCCACTCGCCTGCAACGGCGCCGCTGGTTGGGGCGGTGGCCGCACAGGAGGCGGCGGTGGTGGCGGAGCAACGACCGCCGCCGGCGCATCGGCGGCCGGAACAGCGGCAACCGGCTCGGGCGGTGGCGGGACCTCCGGTTCGGGGACTTCGTCCTTCGAGAACTCGTCCGCCGCCCGCCTGGCGAAGTCGGCCATGATGACATTGGCCACGGCGATCCCGCCCGTGCGGGCGAAATCGGCCAGAACCCCGCCCAATTCCGCGTCCGAGACGACCTTGACGATCGTCGCGGGCGTCGCGGAGGCCGGGTCGTCACGCAGGGTGAAGGCCACCTTCACCCCGATCCGGGCCGC
>CANJSR010000363.1 GCA_947476855.1 Acetobacteraceae bacterium | reverse complement strand
GGTTGGGTCCAATGATCTCCAGCCAGGTCCCGGGGACGACACCGGGGTGGTCGGTCGCGTCGAAGGTGGTCAGGTCCATGGACACGCGGCCTACCAGCGGAAGGGGCCGACCGTCAAAGAAAGCCTTCCCCCGGTTGGACAACGCACGATGAAGCCCATCCGCGTAGCCAATTCCCGCCGTCGCGATCCGGCTTGGCCGTGCGGCACGCCACGTCGCGTTGTAGCCCACGTCCTCGCCCACCGGCACGTCCCGCACCGACAGCACCCGCGCCGAAAGCCGCACCACCGCCCGCATCGGATTCGGCCGGTCCGGCGTGGGGTTGATCCCGTACAGTGCCGCCCCAGGTCGGGCGAGTTCCGACCCCCAGCCCTCCCCCAAAAAAACCCCCGAGGAATTGGCCAGGCTCGGCCGAGCGCCGGAGAACCCGTGCCGCACTGTGCTGAAGTGGTCGCGTTGGGCGGCGTTCAACGGATCGTCGGCAACCTCGGAGGACACCAGGTGCGTCATCACAAAGCGCGGCCTGATCCCCGCCAGTCGCTCCGGATCAGCCCGCAGCGTGGCGACGTCCGACGCGGACAGACCCAGCCGGTGCATCCCGGTATCGATATGCAGGATCGCATCCACCCCTCGCCCCGCCGCACGCGCGGCCGCGGCCCAGGCATCGATTTCATGCAAGGTCCCCAGGACCGGGGTGATGTCGTGGGCCAGATACTCGGCCTCGGCTCCCGGGATCAGTCCATTCAGCACCGCCAGCATCGACCCGGGCAGCAGGTCCCGGATCGCCAGAGCCTCGGACAGTAGGGCGACGAAGAAATGCCGGCAGCCAGCCCGGTGCAGCGCCAGGGCCACAGGCGGCGCGCCCAGGCCATAGGCGTTGGCCTTGAGCACCCCGGCAACCGGACCGGAGGGATGCAACGCGCTCAGCCGGTGCCAGTTGGCGACGATGGCGCCGAGGTCGATATCAAGGATCGCACACGCGATGTCGGGCCGCTGGTCGGGCATCCTGCCTCCGCTGGAATGCCCGCAGCGTCGCACACCTTGGGCCGGCGCGCGAGACGCCAGCGATCAGCCCATGCTGGGGGAGCGGGAACGGCGCCGGTGGAACGCCCGACGGCAAAGCATTGCATTCCGGGCCATTCCGTGCTTGAAGCCCGCCCTTCCCTGCCGGATGCGACGGCATCGCGTCCGGCTATGCCCACCGCCCGCCTTTCGTTTGAAGGACGGCGCGGGATCAATCCCGATCAGGGGCCGACACCAGCCGAAGGGAGTATCCATGCCGCTTTATGAAACCGTGCTGATCGCACGGAATGACGTCACGCAGCAGCAGGTCGAGACGATCACCGACGAAATCGGTGTCGAACTCGAAGCCGCCGGCGGTTCCGTCAAGAAGCGCGAATACTGGGGCCTCCGCAGCCTCGCCTACCGCGTGAAGAAGAACCGCAAGGGGCACTACATGCTCCTCGGCCTCGACGCCGAACCGGCCTTCATCAACGAGATGGAGCGCAAGCTGGGCCTGAACGAGGACGTGCTGCGCTTCATGACCCTGCGCGTCGAAGCGATCGAGGAGGCGCCGTCCGCCATCCTGACCCGCAAATCCGATGAGCGTGAGCGGTCCTTCCGTGGTCCGAAGCCCCCCGGCCGGTTCGATAGCGGCCGCCGCCGTGGCTATGACGACCGTGAGGAATTCCGCGCCCGCGATGAATTCGTCCGTGATGACTTCCGCGCCGGACCCGAGGAGTAAGCACCATGTCCGACAGCACTGAAGTCAATCCAGCCGCCCGTCGCGCCGCCGTTGGCGCCCGCCGGCCGTTCTATCGCCGGCGGAAGTCCTGCCCGTTCTCCGGCCCGAACGCGCCGAAGATCGACTACAAGGACGTGCGGCTTCTGTCCCGCTTCCTGTCCGAGCGGGGCAAGATCGTCCCGTCCCGCATCACGGCCGTGTCGGCCAAGAAGCAGCGTGAACTCGCGGTCGCCATCAAGCGCGCCCGGTTCCTCGCTCTGCTTCCCTATGTCCTGAGCTGAGGAGCGGATCCATGGCATCCGTTGAACTGGTTCTGCTCCAGCGCGTCGAAAAGCTGGGACAGATGGGCGACGTGGTCCGGGTGAAGCCCGGCTTCGCCCGTAACTTCCTGTTGCCGCAGAAGAAGGCCCTGCGCGCGACCAAGGACAACATGGCTCGGTTCGAGGAGCAGCGGGCCCAGCTCGAAGCCCAGAACATCAAGCGCCGGGAGGAGGCCGAACGGGTCGCCGAACGCGTGGGCGGGCTGACGATCGTGATCATCCGCCAGGCGGGCGAGTCGGGCAGCCTGTATGGCTCGGTTTCCACCCGTGACATCGCGGAAGGCTGCACCGAGGGCGGGCTGACCATCAACCGTTCACAGGTCATCCTGGAACAGCCGATCAAGACCCTGGGCCTGACCCCGGTGCGCGTGACGCTGCATCCGGAAGTCTCGATCTCGGTGACCGTCAACGTCGCCCGCAGCGTCGAGGAAGCCGAACGCCAGTCGCGCGGCGAAGCCGCCGCGGTGGTCGAGGACGATGCGCCCCCGACCGTGGAAAGCTTCCTGGAAGGCGCCGACCAGCCGGACGTCTGATCGGTTCGGCCACTAACAACGCCCCCTTCCCTGCCGGGTCGGGGGCGTTTTTCATTCAGCCGCCCTTCGCTTCCATTACCATCTGCGTCTGCGTGACCTTGGCGACCAGCCGCCCGTCCTCCCGCAGCAGCCGGGTCTCCCACACCTGGGTCCGCCGGCCGCGATGCAGCGGCACGCATTCCGCGATCAGCTTCGTCCCCGCCGGCGAGGGGGCGAAGAAATTCGTCTTGCTCTCGATCGTCGTGGTGACCTGGCCTTCCTTCAGGTTCACCATCGTGGCGATCGCCCCCATCGTGTCGGCATAGGCCATGATGCCGCCGCCATGGATCGTATTGTGCTCGGTGCACAGTTCCGGCCGCACGGTCAGTTCAGCGACCACGCGGTCCTTTTCGATATGGGTGAATTCCATGCCCAGGAACCGGGGCAATCCCGGCAATCCCGCCTTCCATTTTGCGATATCCATCGACGACTCCTTCATCCGCCGGCATCTTGCCGGCTCCGCTCCGGCCGCGACAGAGGACCCTCCATGACCGACCACGCCCAGACCACCATCCGCCAGATCATGGACAGCCCCGCCTTCAAGGCGGCCGTGGCAACCCTGACCGCGGAACATGACCGCATGGTCCAGGACATCATCACCCTGACCGAGATCGAGTCGCCCCCCTTCAATGAAAACGTCCGCGCCAAGGCCTGGATGGAGATGGCCCGCGCCCATGGCCTGACCGACCTGGAGATGGACGCGGAAGGCAACATCACCGGCATGCGGCGCGGCGCTGGCAACGGCAAGCTGGTCTGTATCGCCGCCCATCTGGACACCGTCTTCCCCGGCGGCACCAACGTGAAGGTCCGGCGGGAGGGGACGAAGCTGTTCGCCCCCGGCGTCGGCGACGACACCCGCAGCCTGTCCGTGATCCTCGCCTGGCTGCGCGCTTTGGACGCCGCGGGCATCACCACGCGCGACGACATCCTGTTCGTGGCCGATGTGGGGGAGGAAGGTTTGGGCGACCTGCGCGGGATGCGGCATCTGTTCCAGAAGGGCCAGTACAAGGACCGGATCAGCGCCTTCATCACCGTCGACAGCCCTGACATGGACCGGATCGTGACCGGCGGCGTCGGTTCCAAGCGCTATCGCGTGACCTTCAACGGCCCCGGCGGGCACAGCTACGGCGCCTTCGGTCTGGTCAACCCGATGTTCGCCATGGCCGACGCGGTCAGCCGCCTCGGCCGCGTGCCGGTCCCCGCCAAGCCCAAGACCACCTTCAGCGCCAGCGTCACTGGCGGGGGCACCTCGATCAACGCCATCCCGAACAGCGTCTGGACGGATTTCGACCTCCGCTCCGAATCCCCCGCCGAACTCGACCGGCTGGAGCAGCGCTTCCTGGAAATCGTCGGCGAAGCGGTGAAGGCCGAGAACGAGGCGCGATCGACCCATAACGGCCCGGTCGTCGCGGACATCGTCAAGATCGGCGACCGGCCCGCCGGCAGCACGTCGGAAGGCCACGAACTGGTCCGGTTCGCCCAGGCCGCGATCACCGCCCAGGGGTTCGAGACGCGGTTCGAATACTCCTCCACCGACGCCAATATCCCCATGAGCATGGGAATCCCGGCCATCAAGATCGGCTCGGGCGGCTATGGCGGGCGGGCGCATTCACTGGAGGAGTGGATCGATGTCGAGCCCGGCACCAGCCTGCGCGGCATGGCAGCCGGCCTGGTAACGGTGCTCGCACTGGCCGGGGTGGCCGACTGACCACCCCGCCGTTCGGGTTCAAAACTTCAACTGATAGGCCAGCAGGGTCGAGAACTGGTTGGTGTCGCGGGCGTTGACGACATTGCGCCCGACCGTCGCCATCAGGTTGTGACCCTGCGCCAGGGCATAGACGACGCCGACATTGAACCCGACCAGGTCCTTGGCGCCCGTGGCGATCGGGGACGTGTAGTAGACTTCCGAACCCACCATCCACTTCTCATCGATCTGGTAGGTCACGCCGAGGCCGGCGTACCACCAGTTCGTCTGCCGCACGCCGCCGACCGTCGCCTCATTGATGTTCAGCCCGCCACCGCCGAAGAACGTCCAGTCGCCCGCCGTCTTCGACAGCCACACCGGCAAATAGCCGCGGAAATAGCCGGCCCCGGTTCCCCGCGCCTGGCTGCCCGTGGGCATGATGACGGACGGCGCGAACGCAACCGCGGGGCGCCAGCCATCCGTGTCTTCCTCAATGAAGCGGAACTTGAAGCCCAGGGAGGCATCGCCGATCCCCATGTTCGTGCCGACACCATTGGTCTGGGACATCGTGACCGGCAGGCCGATCGTGATGTCGAAGTTGTCGGTGATGCCATAGGCGAACGAAACAGCCGGCATCGATCCCGTGGAGCCGCCATTGAACCGCGAATACTGGACATAAAGATCCAGTTCCACATGCCCCGTGCCCTGCGTGCCCGGATCGTCGGTCAGGAACGGGAAGCCGGCCATCGCGGGACGCGATCCGCCCGCGGTAATCGCCGCGGCCACCAGCCCCGCACACCCCAGGACCAGCGCCCGTCCTGTTAATCCATGCGCGACACAAGTCGACATAATTACTTCTCCGATAACACACGCAATATTGCGGGAACGGCCT
>CANJSR010000362.1 GCA_947476855.1 Acetobacteraceae bacterium | reverse complement strand
CGTTGCCGCCGTCCGACCGGGCCATCCAATGGTCGATCCGTTCCTGCGCGAAGCCGATCAGGTCCGCCTGCTCGCCCTGCGCGCGGGCGCGGTCCGGGCGGGCGGTATAGCGGTTCGTCCGCTCGATCCAGCCCGCGACATCGGGGTGCGACAGGTGATGGATGCAGGCCCCGTGATCGGCTGGCACCCGCATGACCCGGTCCGAGACCACGGTCATCCCCGCATGAACCGTCGCGCCGAAGCGCACGGCGTCGCGGCGGAACAGGCGGATGTGATGCTCGGGCCAGTAATAGGCCCGCTCGTCGTGGGTCCCCAGGATGTAGTGCCGCAATGGAAAAGCGTAGACATCGGCCTGCGGATTCCGCAATTCCGCCTGGATGAACCGGACGGCGGCGGCGTTCAGGCATTCGTCGTCGTCCAGCAGCAGGATCCAGTCGTGGCGGCATTGGGCGACCGCCTGGGCCCGTGTCTCCTCGACCGTGGGAGACCAGGGAACGGTGACGACCCGGTCCGCCAACCGGGCCGCCACCGCCTGTGCCCCGTCCGTCGACGTTTTGTCGATGACCAGGACCTCATCCGCGAAGTGCAGGGCGCGCAGGCAGGTGCCGAGGATGGCCGCGCGGTTGTAGGATATGACACAGGCGCTCAACCGTTCGTCCTGGCGATCCATGCCGTGGTGCCCCGCTTTTCACGTGGGGCCAACATGCGCCGGCATTCCTGAAGATTTCGTTAACGGCCGAAAAAATGTTGTCGCAGCCGGGGCAGATAAGACCGCAGGAACTGGCGCAGCGATCCGGCGATGCCGTCAAGCTGCGCGGCCCGCACTTCCCATTGCGCGCGTTCGGCTTCCTTGGCTTCCAGTGCCTGGCGCAGCGCCGCTTCCCGCTGCTGGGCCTGGCCCTCGGTCGCGGCGAGTTGCGCTGTCCGGACCTCCAGCCCCGCGCGGGCGATCCGGGTTTCCTCCCGGCTGATTTCCAGGTGCGCGGCATGGGTGGCGGCGGCGAAGGCGTCGGTGTCGAGGTCGCTGCGCTCGATATACAGGCTGTTCGGCGGCACCGCGATCGGGGCGTTGGACGCCACCGCGATGATGTAGAGGGACCGTGGCAGGCCAATGCACGCCTCGAACCGATCCGGGCCGCGACGTTCAAACACCAGCGGCACGGCGGGGGCTGGCGTCTCGGCAACCAGGGCGGAGCCGATCAAGGGACGCTGGTACAGGCTGTGGACATGGGCGAAGTGCTGGCCCAGCAGATGGTTGAACTCCGGGCGGCTCAGTTCGCGGACATGATGGCTGTTGGTCGGCGACCCGGTCGGTGCGTAGTTGTCCCGGTCCGGCGTGCTGACGATGAAGCAGCCATCGGAGCGCAGCACGCGCCGCACCTCCGACACGAAGGCTTCCTGGCCGGCGAAGTGCTCAATCGTCTCAAACGAAACAACAACGTCCACGCTGGCGTCGGGCAGCGGCAGGGACCGCGCGTCACCGTTCACATAGCGCAGATTGGATCTGGGAAAATTGACGGTGGCAAGCTTCGCAGAGTCGCCGGCGTACTCGATGCCGATGACCGAGCGGGCGACCTGGGCAAGCTGGGCCGATCCGTAGCCCTCCCCACTCGCGACATCCACCACGTCCTTGCCTAGGCAGAACGACCGGGCGAACAGATAGCGGTGGTAATGCTCGATCGCGATCTGCCCGGCCATCGCCGAGGTCATTCGTTCGCCCGTGAAAACCTCGGGCTGGGGCGCGGATTCGCGGGGGAGGTAGCCGAGAAGGCGTTCGTCGACGGTCAATTCAGACGGGCCCGCAATTGGGTCACGGTCGAGCGTACGGCCTCCGCCACCTCTCCCTTCGGCACCAGGGTCAGGAACCGGTCATAGCAGCGCAGCGCGGCGCCGACGTGATCCAGCCGCTGGTTCATCATCGCGGCCTGGCGCCAGAGTTCGGCGTGGTCGGGGCCGATCCGCAGCATGTCTTCGGCGCAGGTCAGCGCGCCCGAGGTGTCGCCGGCCTGGAGCCTGCGGGTCATGATATTGTTCTGCAACCGCATCAGCACGCGCCGCACGCTCATGGGCCGCAGCAGGCCGGGACGGAGTTCGGCGTCCTCACCCTCTACCCGCTTCAGCAGCACGCGCAGGTCGCGGGCGTTCAGGGGCGTGCCGCCATTGAAGACATCCAGCACGACCTGACCCTTGTCGCCTTCCAGCGCCACCAGGAAATGCGCGGGGAAATCCACGCCATGCCCGCCCCAACCCGCCGCCCGAGCGGTGTGCAGCCAAAGAATGCCGAGCGCGACGGGAAGACCGCGGCGGCGCTCGATGACGCGGATGAGGTTGGCATTCGCCAGGTCGTCATAGGTGTCGGCGTCGCCCTTGTAGCCGAAGCGCCCGCCCAGCAGGCCGGACAATGCGACGGCCCGTGTCGCGAGGTCCCCGGTGTCGATGCGGGATGTCAGGTCGACCGCCGACCGGGCGAGTTCCGACAGATGGGACCGCGCGCCTTCCCAGTCGGCGTCGGGCGCGTCGATCCGCGCCAACTGCAACGCGGCGTCGGCTATATCGATCTCGGCGTCCGGCAACTGGCCGATCGCGTCCAGGGCGGTGCGTGGGTCGATCATGGGGGGTGGTTAGGGGTCATCTCTCATTGTTGGCAAGGGCGGGGCCGTTGGGCAACAGGGAATGGCGGGATCGTCCGGGAAGAAAAAGCCGGCGGCCCCAGAAGGACCACCGGCCGGACTTCGAGGGGAAAGGACGATGCCTAGCCCTCGGCGCGCATTTCCTTGAACACCTCAACCGCGGTCAGCATCGCTTCGCGCACGAGCGGCGCGCCGACGTAGCCGGCCAGGTGCAGCAGGGCTTCCGACAATTCGTCCTCGGTCCAGCCCTGGTTACGGGCGAAACGAAGATGTAGCTTCAGTTCGGGATCGCGGCCCTGCGCGGCGTCGGAGATCACGCAGATCAGCGCGCGGGTCTTCAGGTCGAGGCCGGGGCGGGTCCAAAGGGTGCCGAAGATCGTTTCCTGGGTGACCTCGGCGAACTTCTCCATGATGGGTTCCTTGTAGACGGACGCATCGAGCTTGTCCGCATACGCATCCCCCATGAGCTTCCGCCGCATTGCCCTGCCGGCCGCGCGCCGTTCACTATCCGCCATGGTTGTTTCCTCCTGATTGTATGGGAGCGCAGTCTATCCCGAGGTGGTCACCGGGCCAACCCGAGGCCGCCGCGTCAAACATCCAACACGATGTAGTTCTGGTCCACGATCACCGGCACGGTCTCAGCCACGAAGGGGCCTTTCGCCAAAGCCTCTCCCGGAACGACCTCCACCGGATAGCTGCGCGCCTTGACGCTGTCCGGGTGGCACCAGGACTGGCCCGTCTTGATGTCGAACTCCCACCCATGCCACGGGCAGCGCAGCATTTCCCCGTGATGGGTCAGCTTGTAGTCGCCGACCCGGTCCGACTCGAACCGCGGCATGACGGGGCCGAGGCACAGATCGGCCCCCTCATGCGGGCAGCGGTTGATCAGGGCGTAGTATTCGTCCTTGACGTTGAACACCCCGATCTCCCGCCCGCGGACCGTGACGATCTTGCACGATCCGGGGGCGATTTCGCCGACCGTGGCAACGACATGACGAGCCATTCCGGCGTTCCCTCAGGCGTTCAGGCCGTAGAAGGCCATGGCGTTGTCGCGGAAGATCATCCGCTTTTCCTTCTCGGGCAGCGGCACCTTGAAGGCGTAGCGCGGATCGTCCTGGTCCCAATGCGGATAGTCGGTCGAGAACATGATGCGGTCCCAGCCGATCCACTCACAGGTGGCCAGCAGGTCCTCGGGCTTTTCCGGTTCCTCGATCGGCTGCGTCGTGACCCAGATGTTCTGGCGCACATATTCCGACGGCAGCATCTTCAGATGCGGCACCTCGGCCTTGAGCCGCTTGTAGTGCTTGTCCAACCGCCAGCAGAGCGAGGGGATCCAGGCGAACCCGCCCTCGACCAGCGCAATCCGCAGGTTCGGGATATGCTCGAACACACCCTCCACCACCAGGCTGGTCAGCAGCGCTTCCTTGGACTGCGGATAGGACGGATGTTCTTCGTGATAGAAGGACGGCCAACCCCCGCCGGTGGAGGGATGGCCCGACGTCCCGCCCAGGTGCAGCGCGATGGAGAACCCGTTGGCCGCGCAGGCTTCCAGGATCTTCCAGTAGCGGCGGCGGCCCAGCGGTTCCAGCCCGCGCGGCGGAACCATCACGTGCGTGAAACGGCGGTCGCCGGCGCGGAGTTCGATCTCTTTGATCGCGGCTTCGGTGTATTCGGTCGTGATCTGGATGCCGGCTTTCAGGCGGGGTTCGGCGTCGCACCAGACCTCGGCTTCCCACTGGTTCGCGGCGTGGGCCAAGGCGGCGCCGAACTCGACGTTCCGCTCATCCCCGCCGCGGCCAAGCAGGGGCATCATCAGGCCGTAGGCGACGTCGAACGGATCGAGCAACTGTTCCCGCATCAGCGGCAGGTCGGAGCCGGGATGCCCACCGTTCTTCGGCCAGGCGTCGTGGCGCATGCCCGTGCCCGGCGACATGCGGGGGAAATTGGGCGCGGCGGCGAAGGGGCCGCGGCTGCGGGCGCCGATCTCCTGCCGGTGCTGGCGCCAGCGTTCGGACAGGTAGGGGTCCAGGTCGGCGGGCGACTTCATGTAGGGATGGACGTCACAATCCACGATCCCAAGCTTGGATTGCGACGAGTTATCGGGGCGGCGATCGGCAACGGTCACGTTCATCGGATCGGCTCCTCAGGTCAGGCGTGAGTAGGTTTTCAGCGGGTTGTCCACGAGGATCTTCTTCACCAACCGCTCTGGCAGACCATCCGGCACCGCGTCGGTCCCGTCAAAGTGCCAGTGCGGATAGTCGGTGGAGAACAGAAGCATGTCCTCGCAATCGATTTCCTCGATGATCTTCAGCAGTTGTTCAACCTTGGGTGGCGTGTCGAAGGGCTGGATGGTCAGGCGCACATGCTCCCGCGCGTATTCGGCGGGGGATTTGTCGAGCCAGGGCACTTCTGCCCGCACGCCGCGCCAGGTCTTGTTCAGGCGCCACATCCAGGCGGGCAGCCAGGATACGCCGGATTCCATCAGCACGACCTTGAGCCGGGGGAACTCCACAAAGGCGCCCTCGGAGATCAGGCTGTTCAGCACGCCCGCGAACCCGGTGGACCAGGACACGTAGTCCTCAAGATAATAGGACGGCCAGCCCAGGTT
>CANJSR010000361.1 GCA_947476855.1 Acetobacteraceae bacterium | reverse complement strand
ATGTATGCGCTGACGGGGATCCTGTCGGCGCTGCTGCGGCGCGGGCGGACGGGGGAAGGGGCGAACGTCAAGATCGCGATGATCGATGCGTTGGGGGAGTGGATGTCCTACCCGATGCTGCGCGCCGCCTATGCGGGGACGCCGCCGCCGCGGTCGCCGACGTCGCATCCGGCGATCGCGCCCTATGGGGCTCATAAGACGAAGGACGGGCAGATCATCTTTGGCTTGCAGAATGAGCGGGAGTGGGCGGTGTTCTGCACCAAGGCGATGGGCCGGGCCGAGCTTGCGACCGATCCCCGCTTCAGCACCCAGGGGGCGAGGCGGGAGAACCGGGCGGCGCTGACGGCGGTGATCGAGGAATTGTTCATGACCATGACCTCGGTGGAGGTGGCGGAACTGCTGGACAACGCCGGGATCGCCAACGGGCGGCTGAATGAGTCGAAGAACGTGTGGGATCACGTGCAGTTCTCGGCGCGGGATAAGTGGCGGGAGATCAATACCGAGGCCGGGCCGGTGCGCGCGCTGCTGCCTCCGTTCACGTTCACGGATTTTGAGGCGGTGGTGGGCGATGTCCCCTCGGTGGGCCAGCACACGGACCAGATTTTGGGGGAACTGGGCTACGACGCGGGCGCCATCGCGGCGATGCGGGCCAGCCAGGCGGTATGAGAAGTCCCCGGGTGACTCCCCCTCCCCCCTTGAGGGGGAGGGTTGGGGTGGGGGGTATCGCGGCACGGACGGGGGGTATCGACCCCTCCCCCCAACCCCCTCCCACAAGGGGAGGGGGGGTGTGGCGGCGCGGTCCGTGTCCCCAATCCCGTCGACCTGGGGCGTGGTTGCGTGGCTCGTGCCTCGTACCCAACCTGCCCCCTCGCGAAGCCCCGTGCCCCTGAGATGACCGGCTTCCTCGCGCAAGTCCTCAACGGCGTGCAGTATGGCCTGCTGCTGTTCCTCATCAGCTCCGGCCTTACGCTGATCTTCGGGGTCATGGGCGTGATCAACCTGGCCCATGGCAGCCTGTTCATGATCGGCGCCTACCTCGCCTACGTCCTGACCGCCGGCTCGGTCCCGCTATGGGCCGCGCTGCTGGCCGCCATTGCCGGAGGCGCCATCTTCGGCGCCATCCTCGAACGCATCCTGTTCCGCCACTTCCGCACGCGGGAGCACCTGGACCAGGTGCTGCTCACCTTCGCCCTGATCCTCCTGTTCGAGGAGGCGCGCGCCTTCCTCATCGACAATCAATACCATAGCGTGCCGGTCCCGGCCGCGCTCGACTTCTCGGTCCCCGTCGTGGGGGACTTCGCCTATTCCGCCTACCGCCTGGCCGTGCTGGCCGCCTGCCTCGGCGTCGCCGCTCTGATGGTGCTGTTCGTGGAGCGGACCCGCGTCGGCGCCGCCATCCGCGCCGCGGCGGAAAACCCGGAGATGGTGGCAGCCCTTGGCTTAGACTCCCGCCGTATCCATACACTTGTCTTTGCCGCTGGCACGGCCCTGGCGATGCTGGCCGGCGCCCTCGCCGCCCCTCTGCAATCCGTCTATCCGGGCATGGGCGACGGGTTCCTGATCCTCTCCTTCGTGGTCGTCGTCATCGGCGGCCTCGGGTCGATCGGAGGCGCCTTCTGGGCCGCGCTGCTGATCGGGCTGATCGATACAATGGGGAAAGCCTATGTCCCCGGCCTCGCGGGGCTGGCGGTGTTTGCCATGATGGCGCTGGTCCTGCTGTGGCGCCCGACCGGGCTGTTTTCCCGCGCATGATGACCCGCGCCGGTGCTCGCGGAAACCTGCTGCTGGCCCTGGGCGGGGCGGTGGTCGCGTCCATGCCGCTCTGGGCCATGCCGTATCATGTGCAACTGGCCTCCACCGCGCTGATCGGAGGGATGTTCGCGCTTAGCCTCCAGCTCCTGGTCGGCGCGACCGGGTTGGTGAGCCTGGCGCATGGCGCCTTCTTCGGCCTCGGGTCCTATGCGGTCTACCTGCTGTCGCAGGCGCTGGGCGGCGCGCCGTCGGTCTTCCTGTCCCTGCCTGGCGCGATGCTGCTGGCCGGCACCGCCGCGGCGATGGTGGGCGCGCTGGCGCTGCGGACCCAGGGGTTCTTCTTCCTGATGACGACGCTGGCCTTCGGGCAGATGCTGTTCTTCCTGTTCCACGACACCCCGATCGGCGGCGGCATGGACGGAGTCTTCATCCCCCGCCCCGACCTGATCTGGCCGGTGCCGAAAGCCTGGCGCGCGCCGGTGTTCCTCTGGCTCAACCTCGGCGTCCTGGCGGCGATGTATGCGGGGCTGTGGCTGCTGATGAGGACCATGTTCGGCCACGCCCTGCTGGGCATCCGCGTCAATGAATCCCGCATGCGGGCCATGGGGCACGACGTCCAGCGCCTGAAACTCGCCGCCTTTACCGTGGCCGGGGCCCTCGCCGGAGCGGCCGGCCACATGGCCGCCCTGACCGATGCCTTCGTCAGCCCCGAACTCCTCGGCTGGCACCGCTCGGCCGAGGCCCTGCTGATGGTCCTGCTCGGCGGCATCGGCGCTCTGCACGGCCCGATCCTCGGGGCCATCGCCCTGACCACCATCCAGGAACTCGGCCATCTGATCACCGAGCGGCAGAAACTCGTCGAGGGCCTCGCGATCCTGCTCGCCGTCCTGCTGCTCCGCCACGGCCTGGCCGGACGGTCCAAATGACCGGACCTGTCCTGCGCGCCGAGGGCCTGACCCGCCGCTTCGGCGGCATCGTCGCGGTCTCCGACGTCTCCCTGGCGTTGGAAACCGGCACCCTGCACGCCGTCATCGGCCCCAATGGCGCGGGCAAGAGTACCCTGGTCAACCTGCTGTCGGGCGACCTCCCGCCCTCGGAAGGCCGCATCTTCCTCGGGGGCCAGGACGTCACCGCAGCCCCCGACTGGCGGCGCGCCCGCGCGGGCCTGGGGCGGACGTTCCAGCGCACGAACGTCATGCGCGGGATGACGGTGCGGGAGAACGCCCGCCTCGGCACCCAGGCCGCGACGGTTCGAGGCTGGGGCCTGCTGCGCCAACCCGTGATCGAGGAGGCCGCCGAACCCGCCCTCGCCCGCGTCGGCCTGTCCGCCCAGGCGGGCGCGGTGGCCGGGACACTCAGCCACGGGGCGCTGCGGCTGCTGGAAATCGCCATCGCCCTGGCCGGCCAGCCCAAGGTGCTGCTGCTGGATGAGCCCCTGGCGGGCATGGGGGTGGAGGAAACCAAACCCATCGCCGCCCTGATCCGCACCCTGGCCGATGATCACGCCGTTCTGCTGATCGAGCACGACATGGACGTGGTGTTTTCCACCGCCGACCGGATCACGGTGATGGTGGAAGGCCGCGTCCTGATCGAAGGCCCGCCCGAGACGGTGCGGGCGTCGGAGGCGGTGCAGACAGCCTATCTGGGGCGGGAGGTTGGGTGAGACGCTTCCCGTCACCCCGCCGACCCCCTACCCTTTCCCCATGACCCAACACGCGACCCTGGTATTCCAACGCACCCTCCCCGCCCCCATCCCCCGCGTCTGGCAGGCTTTCGCCGACCCGGCCGAGCGCGCCATCTGGGGCGTGCCGTCCGAAACCGCGGTGGTGCTCTATGACCAGGCGGAGTTCCGCGTCGGCGGCACCGACATTGCCCGCTGCGGCGACCGGTCCGATCCGCGATATCGGGCCGTGACCCGCTACCTCGACATCGTCCCCGAACGCCGCATCGTCTGGTCGGAGGTCGTGGATGAACAGGGCAACGCCTTCGGCGCGAGCCTGGTGACGGTCGACCTGGAACCGGAGGGTGCGGGGACCGCGCTGACGGTGACAATCCAGGTCGCGTCCTTCGTCGGCGACGCGATGATCGAGGGCACGCGTCAGGGCTACGAAGCCTCTCTCGGGTACCTGGCCAGGTATCTGGCCCGCACTTGAACATCTGTAGCCTATACGCTACATTGATCCCTGATCGAGATCCATGAAACCGAGCACCTCTCGAACTGGCTCTCAAAACTCCGTGACGGCATCGCCCGCGCCCGGATCGCCGCCCGCATCCAACGCCTGGCGATGGGCAATCCCGGAGACGTGCGCCCGATCGGAGAAGGATTGAGCGAACTGCGGATCGATCATGGCCCGGGCTATCGGGTCTATTTCGTCCAGCACGGCGCCGTATTGATCATTCTGCTGTGCGGCGAGGACAAGGGCAGCCAGAGCCGCGACATCCGGACCGCGAGGCAACTCGCCCGGGACCTGAAGGATGAAGACCATGACTGTTAAGACCAGGCCGTTCGATCCGGCGGCTTATCTCGACACCCCGGAAGCCATCGCCGCCTACATGACCGAGGCGCTGGATTCCAATGACCCCGGCTTCATCGCCGACGCGTTGGGCGTGATCGCGCGCGCGCGGGGCATGACCCAGGTGGCGCGGGAAGCGGGCCTGTCGCGGGAAAGCCTGTACCGGACGCTCAGCCCGGAAGGAAACCCCGAGCTCGGGACTTTGTTACGGGTATTGACTGTTCTGGGGCTGCAATTGACCGTGCGCCCGACGCAACCCCGCGCGACGCAATAAGGGAACCAACCCAATGACCCACGGCATGGTGTCCGCCGCCCAGCCCGAGGCCGCCGAGGTCGCCGCCGACGTACTCCGCGCCGGCGGCAATGTCGTCGATGCCGCGATCGGGGCCGCGCTGGTGCAGACCGCGGTCGACCCGCAGATGTGCGGCATCGCCGGCATGGGCACGATGCAGGTGCATTTGCCGTCACAGGGCGTCCATACAACACTCGACTTCCACGGGCGCGCGCCGCTGGCCGTGCGCCCCGACATGTGGTCGAACCGGATCGAGCACGAGGCGGCGGACGGCTGGGGCTTCATCCTGGAAGGCCGTGTCAACGAAATCGGCTATCAGGCCATCACGTCTCCCATGACGCTGCGCGCCTTCGATACCGCACTCCGCCAATGGGGCACGCGGACGCTGGCCGACCTGCTGCCGCCGGCGATCGAATATGCCGAACAGGGCTGCCTGGTCCGCCCGCATGTCGTGGAATACTGGAACCGTCCGCCGATCGCCGGCCGCGACGGGCATATAGGGATCGTCACGAAATTTCCCACCACGCGAAAGATCTATACAAAGCCGGACGGCCGCGTGCTCGACATCGGTGACACCCTCCGCAATCCCGACATGGCCAACACTTTACGCCGCGTCGCCGCCCACGGCGCCGAGGATTTCTATTCCGGTGCCATCTCGGACGCGATCATCGCCGACATGGAAGCGAATGGCGGGCT
>CANJSR010000360.1 GCA_947476855.1 Acetobacteraceae bacterium | reverse complement strand
CGGGTTCCCGTTTGATCAGAGCGCGGATGCCTCGATGAACACGAACGCGCTGTATCTTGGCGCGCAGGGGACGTTGTGGGACCGGCTGGATGTCACCGCGCAGGTCCGGCAGGACTGGGTGACGGGCAACGCGCCCACCACCTGGCGGCTGGGGACGGTGGTGCGGCTGCCGGAGGTTTATACGAACCTCAAGTTCTCCTATGGCACCGCGTTCCGGGCGGCATCCTTGTTCGACCGGTACGGGGTTGATTCGTTCGGCTATGTCGGCAATCGCAACCTGAAGCCGGAGAGTTCTCAGGGGTGGGAAGCGGGGTTCGTGACCACTCTGCCGGCGTTCGGGCGGGACAATTTCCTGACCTTCAGCGCGAGCTACTTCAACCAGCAGGTCCAGAACCTGATCACGACGCAGTTCTCTCCGGTCTATACGTCGGTCAATATCGGGTCGGCGCATGTGCAGGGGGTGGAGACGGAGCTGAGCCTGCGCGCCACGTCATGGCTGGTGGTGCATGCGACCTATACCTACACGGACACGCTGGCGATCGGGGCGGCGCCGGCGACGGGGTCCCGGTTGCTGCGGCGGCCACCGAACGTTGCGTCCTTGGACATGACGATCACGCCGATGCCTGGGCTGACGATTGTGCCTCGGATTGCCTATACGGGGTCGTTCCGGGATTTCCTGTATGACAATGGTGGGTTCCCGACGGCCAATGGCAGTTCGCCTGGGGGGACGATTGCCAGTATCGCGGTTACGTATGACGTGCTGCCGAATGCTCAGGTTTATGTGAATGCGTGGAACGTGTTTTCGTCTCGGTTTGAGCCGGTGAACGGGTTCCAGACGCCTGGGCCGAGTGGAATCGTGGGGGTGCGGGTTAAGTTGTAAGGGCGCCTTTTCGTCGTGGTGGCCGAAGGGCCACCATCCACGACTTTCCGGTCTGTAATAGCGGAAAGTCGTGGGTGCTGGGCCTGCGCCCAGCATGACGATATGGCAACGGCCTACGCTGCTTGTCACATAAGGCCCGGCCAGCCTCAGACCGAGCAGTCTCAGGCCGCCCGCTTTCCCCACAGGTCATCCGACGCGATCCTCGCCCCCTCCGCGGCGGCGGCGAGTTTCAGCCACACCACTTCCTCCGCCACGTATTCCCTCCCGGCGAAGGTGCCGAAGCCGCAATCCGTGCCGGCGATCACGCGTTCCCGGTCTCCGACCGCCGCCACGGCTTCCTTCAGACGCCGAGCGACGACTTGCGGGTGCTCGACGAAGTTGGTGGTGGTGTCGAGGACTCCTGGGATCAGGGCCATGTGCGCGGGCAGGGGGTTGGCGCGCAGAGCCTCGTATTCATGCTGGTGGCGAGGGTTGGCGAACTCGATCGACAGGGCGCCGACATTGGCGCGATACAACTCGGGCAGAATCGTTGCCATCGCGATGTCGTAGATGTGGGGCGCATCGTTGTTGCCCCAGCAGACATGCAGGCGGACGCGGTCGCGGGGAATGCCCTCGATCCCCTTGTTGATGGCGGCGATGTGCAGCGCCAGTTGCGTCAGGAACCCGCGATCATCCAGATGCCCGAAGAACCGGTGGCGTTCCATCGCCAGGTCGGGGCTGTCGATCTGCAGGACGTGCCCGGCCGCGTGGATCGCGCGGTATTCGTTGCCCAGCGCGGTGGCGAGGGCCATCAGATAGGCCTCGTGGCTGTCATAGTGCTGGTTGATCATCGTGGTCGCGACGATGCCGGGGGACGGCGCGGTCATGAACGTCTCCCGGAATCCCGTGCCCATGCGGCGCAGGCGGGCGGCGTCTTCCTGGATCGGGGCGCCGTTGACGTACAGCACCTCCTCCAACGCGGCGGGGGCGTTGGCGACGCGGGCCGAGTGCGGGAAGCGCGCGTTCATCTGCTTGAAGTAGCTGGGGAACTCGATCTGATCGCGGGCGGGCGGGCGCTTGGACTCGCCACCGAAGCCGCACATGCAGCGTGGGACATAGGTCTGGAAGCCGACGCGCGACTGCTCCCCATCGTTGCCGACATCGACGCCGGCCTTGACCTGGCTGGCGATGACATGGGCGGTTGCGGCTTCCACGCGGCGGGCGAGGTCGGCGGTGTCGATCGCTTCCCCGGCTTCCTGGCGGATCAGCAGATCGGCCAGGGCTTCGTTGCGCGGCAGGCTGCCGACATGGGTTGTCAAAATACGGTCGGTGCTGATGAGCATGGCGGGAGTCCTCCGTTTGGGACCACCCTAGACCAGGGGGGAGGTTTGCCGCACCCTCCGATTATCATGACCGAGCAAACCCTTCCCGTATCCTGGTCCGACCTGCGGCGTTTCACCCCCGCGCGGGTGGCCTTGGGGCGGGCGGGGAACGGATTGCCGACGGCGGCGCATCTGGCGTTCCAAGCGGCGCATGCGGCGGCGCGGGATGCGGTGCATGCGGCCCTGGACGTGGGCGCGCTGCGGGGCGCACTGACGGCGGCAGGAATTGACAGCCTGTCCGTCCATTCCGCCGCGCCCGATCGGCGGCATTATCTGCTGCGGCCTGATCTCGGGCGGAGGCTGCGTCCGTCCGATCACGCGACCCTGCTGAACGTGCCTGGCGCCATGGTGTTCGTGGTCTGTGACGGCCTGTCCGCCACCGCGGTGCAGCGCCATGCCGTCCCGCTGCTGCGTCGTGTGATCCCCGCCCTCGGCGCGACCGCTCCGGTGGTCATCGTCGAACAGGGCCGTGTGGCGTTGGGCGACGACATCGGGCAGGCGATGGGCGCGCAGGCGGTGGCCGTCCTGATCGGGGAACGTCCCGGCCTGACCGCGCCCGACAGCCTCGGCGTCTATCTGACGTGGGAACCGCGCCTGGGGCGGCTCGATTCCGAGCGAAACTGCATCTCCAACATTCGGCCCGAGGGGCTGGGGATCGAGGCGGCGGCCGACAAACTGGTCTGGCTGATCCGGGAAATGCGGCGCGTCCGCCTGACCGGGATCGCGCTGAAGGACGAACAACCAAATAATCTTCTTGGGGAACCATCATGACCAACGCACCCATGCGTGCCGTTCTGGGCTTCGTGATAGCCGCGATCTCGGTGCTGATCTTTCACCAGGGGATGATCTTCATCCTGGGCCAGTTCGGCCTGGTCCGCGCGCCCCTCTACGGCATGAACGCGGTCGGGCCGCTGGGCGTGCCTCTGATCGTCAACCAGATGTTCTGGGGCGGGCTGTATGGCGCGGTGTTCGGGCTGGCCTGGCCGAAGCTGACCGCGCCGGCCTGGCTCTGCGGATTGATCCTGGGGATCATCGCGTCCCTGGTCAGCATGTTCGTGGTGGCACCGATCAAGGGCGCGCCGATCGCGGCCGGCTGGCAGGCCTGGCCGATGGGGCGCAACCTGCTGATCAACGGCTTCTGGGGCCTGGGTGTTGGCCTGATTGCCCCGCTTCTGCTACCCCGCCGTGTAGAACGATAAGAGGGGCGTCATGCAGGTCGGCATCCAGTTCTTCCCCGATGTGGGGCCCGAGGTGAAATCCGGCCGCGATTACTGGCAGGAGGCGCTGAAGCTCGTCGGGCTGGTTGACCGGTATCACTACTGCCATGTCCGCACGATCGAGCATTACTTCCTGCCCTATGGCGGCTACAGCCCCAACCCCATGCTGTTCCTGGCCGCGGCCGCGCAGATCACCAAGCGTGCCCGCATGGTCACCGGCGCCGTCCTGCCGGCCTTCAACAACCCGCTCAAGCTGGCCGGTGAGCTGGCGATGCTGGACGCGCTATGCGACGGCCGCCTGGACATTGGCTTTGCCCGCGCCTTCCTGCCGCATGAATTCGCCGCCTTCGGGGTCAGCCTCGATGAAAGCCGAGCGCGGTTTGAGGAAGGGATGGAGCAGGTCAGGCGGTTGTTGGAGGAGGTGAATGTCACGGCCGAGGGGCGGTTTCATTCGTTCTCCAACATCACCTCCCTGCCGCGCCCGACGCAGTTGCCGCGCCCGCCGTTCTATGTCGCGGCCCTGGCATCGCGGGAGTCATTCGAGCGGGCGGGGACCATGGGGCACGGCATCATGGCGATCCCCATGGCCGGCGGGGCGATGCGGGACCTGCTGGACGCCTATCGGAGCGCATGGGCCAAGGCCGGCCATCCCGGGCGCGGCGCGGTCATGCTCGCGTTCCACATGTTCTGCCACGAGAGCCAGGCCGAAGCCGAACGTTTGGCGCGGGACCCGCTGAACCGCTACCTCCGATCACTGGTGGAGGCCGCGTCGGAGTGGCGGACCGGCACCGCGTCGGCCGACTATGCCGGCTACGACAAGGTGATCGAGGCGCTGTCGCGGGAGGATTTCGACACCCAGGTGGCGAAGGGCGCCGCCTGGATCGGCACGCCCGAACACATCGTCGAGACGATCCACCGCTACAACGACCAGGTCGGCGGCTTCGACATCGCCTCGGTCCAGGTCAACTTCAACGACATGCCCCTGGTGGAAGCCGAGGCGTCGATGCGCCTGTTCGGGGACAAGGTGCTGCCGCGGGTGCCTCGCCTGTAACCCAGGCACTGGTCCCGGGGTCTCGCCTGGGGCAAACTTCAACCATCGTTTTCGCAGGAGAGAGAGACCGACATGGCCAAGGTCATCATCAGTTGCGCCGTCACCGGCGCCATCCACACACCCAGCATGTCGGACTACCTGCCGATCACGCCGGAAGAAATCGCCCGTTCGTCGATCGAGGCGGCCGAGGCGGGTGCGGCCATCATCCATCTGCACGCGCGCAATCCGGTCGATGGCTCCCCCACGCCCGATCCGGCCGTGTTCATGAAGTTCCTGCCGGTGATCAAGCAAAGCACCGACGCCGTGATCAACATCACGACCGGTGGCGGGCTGACCATGACGCTGGAGGAGCGGCTGGCCGCGCCGCTGGTCGCCAGCCCCGAGATGTGCAGCCTGAACATGGGCAGCATGAACTTCAACATCTCCCGCGCCGGCGACCGCATCACGAAGTGGAAGTACCCGTGGGAGAAGCCGTACCTGGACAACACGTCCAACTTCATCTTCCGCAACACCTTCGACGACATCGAGGGCATCGTGGAACGGCTGGGCAAGGGCCACGGCACGCGGTTTGAATTCGAGTGCTACGACATCGGCCACCTGTACAACCTGGCCTATATGCTGGACCGCAAGGTCGTCGAAGGCCCGCTGTTCGTGCAGTCGATCTTCGGCATCACCGGCGGCATCGGCGCGGAACCGCGGAACCTGCTGTTCGCCAAGGAAACCGCCGACCGGCTGTTCGGTGACCAGT
>CANJSR010000359.1 GCA_947476855.1 Acetobacteraceae bacterium | reverse complement strand
GCGCCGACCTCGGCGGCCCGCCGGCTCATGATCAGTTTCAGGGCGGGCGAGGCGAGGCGGCGAGCCGCCATGGTCGAGGTTCGGGCAGCCATGGTTCCTGCGCTTTCCGCATTGTTGCGGTAACGCTGGAACTATAGCGCCGAACCCTCTGACACAGAAGAGGTATCAGAAGACCTGTTCGCCATGCAGCACGATATCCAGGCCTTCCCGCTCCTCATCCGTGCTGACCCGTAGCCCGACAAGCAGATCCGTGAGCTTCAGGAGGATGAAGCTCATGATGCCGACGAAGACGATGGTCGCGAGGATGGCGATCACCTGGATTCCCAGCAGTTCCAGCCCGCCGACATAGACGCCGTTCGGTGCCTCCTTGGTCGCGGTCAGGGGGCCGTAGGCGAACCAGCCGGTGGCCAGCATGCCGATCATCCCGGCGATTCCATGCACCCCGAAGGCGTCCAGGCTGTCGTCGTAGCGGAGCTTCTGTTTCAGCTCGGTGCAGGCCCAGAAGCAGACGGCGCCGGACACCAGGCCCAGTCCCAGGGCTGGTCCGGGCATCAGGAATCCGGCGGCCGGCGTGATCGCGACCAAGCCGGCGACGGCGCCCGAGATCGCGCCCAGGACGGAGGGTTTTCCGCGCAGCAGCCACTCGGCGAAGGTCCAGGACAGGGTGGCGCCCGCCGCGGCGATCTGGGTGACCAGCACGGCCATGCCGGCCCGCCCGTTCGCACCCAACGCGCCGCCGGAGTTGAAGCCCATCCAGCCGACCCACAGCAGGGAGGCACCCATCACGGCATAGCCCAGGTTCCAGGGCGCCATGTTCTCGGTTCCGTAGCCCAGGCGGCGGCCCAGCAGGATCGCGCAGACCAGGCCGGTGATGCCGCAATTGATCTCCACCACCGTGCCGCCGGCGAAATCGGCGACGCCCATGGCGGCCATCCAGCCGGCGGGATGCCAGACCCAGTGGGCGAGCGGGGCGTAGACGAACAGCGACCACAGCGTGAAGAAGATCAGCAGGGCCGAGAACTTCATCCGGTCCGCGCAGCTTCCCGTGACCACCGCGGGGGTGATGATGGCGAAGGCCATCTGGTACATCAGGAAGACGCTCTCTGGGATCGTGGTCGGAACGGCCACATCGAGGCCGGCTCCCAGGGTGAAGGGCTTGTCCCAGCCCTCGCCGAGGCCGTTGAGGAACACGCGGGAGAGGTCGCCGATCCAGGCGGTGCCGTTGGTGAAGGCCAGGGAGTAGCCGGCGACCATCCACACCACGGTGATCGCGGCGCAGAGGCTGAAGCACTGCATCATGATGGCCAGCACGTTCTTCTTGCGGACCATGCCCGCGTAGAACAGCGCGATGCCTGGGACCGTCATCAGCAGGACAAGCATGGTGCTGACGAGGACCCAGGCGGTATCCCCCGTGTCGATTTGTGGCATTGTGTGGACGCTCCCGTTTTCGCCGGGCACC
This sequence comes from Acetobacteraceae bacterium, assembly GCA_947476855.1. The sequence goes on along the minus strand of CANJSR010000359.1, from coordinate 3,815 downwards.
ACGGACATCAAGAACCGTGCCAGGAACGGCATGATTGGGACCTTGTGTGTGGATGGCGTTGTGCCTTGGCTTTGGGCAGCACCCGTTGCCCATGGGGATGGCAGATGCCAGATGAATGGATGGAATGGGCGCAAGGGATGCTGCCCGGTTTCGAGGCATTTCAATGAGTGAAATTATCCGGGCCGATGTTTGCGTGATGGGCGCGGGGCCGGTGGGCGGGACGATCGCCTGCCGCCTGGCGGCCGCGGGGGTGCGCGTCGCGGTTGTCGACCAGGCGCCTCTGCCGCCGATGGAGCATCCGGCGTTTGACGGACGCGCCTATGCGATCGCGGCGGGGTCGAAGGGGTTGTTGGTGGAGTCGGGACTGTGGGACGCGCTGCCCGATGCGCCCAGCCCGATCCTGGATATCCGGGTGACCGACGGGCGGGTCGGGCGGCCGGCGTCTCGGCTGCATCTGCATTTCGATCACCGGGACCTGGGCGATGACGCCGCGCCCTTTGGCTGGATGGTGGAGGCTCGGTCCCTGCGGCGCGCGCTGAACCGGCGGATGCATGAATTGCCTGGGCTGTCCGTGCATGCCCCGGCGCGCGCCAGCGTCGAGCGGCGGGACGATGGGGTCACCGTTCGGTTGGACTCGGGCGAGACCATCGCCGCTCGTCTGGTCGTGGCGGCGGAGGGGCGGCGGTCTCCCCTGCGGGAGGCTGCGGGCATTCCCGTGACCCGGCTGCCCTATGACCAGACTGGCATCGTCTGCGCCATCAGCCATGAACACCCCCATAACGGCGTGGCGCTGGAGCACTTCCTGCCCGCTGGTCCTTTCGCCGCTTTGCCGATGGGGCCGAGCGCGGATGCGGAGGAGGGAGGGGCGGCCAACGTGTCCGCCATCGTCTGGACGGAGCGGACGCAGATGGCGGAGCGGATCATGGCGCTCGATGACGCGCGATTTGCCCGGGAAATCGGGCGGCGGCTCGGGGATTACCTGGGCAAGGTCAAGGCGGTCGGGCGGCGCTGGAGCTACCCGCTGTCGGCGATGCTGGTCCACCGCTACACCGCGACGCGCCTGGTTCTGGCCGGCGACGCGGCCCACGGCATCCACCCGATCGCGGGACAGGGGCTGAACCTGGGGTTCCAGGATGCGATCGCCCTGACCACACTGTTGATTGAGGCCGCCGATACCAACGAAGACCCCGGTGGCCCGGACCTGCTGGCCCGCTACCAACGGCTCCGCCGGCCCGAGAATATGGCGATGCTGGCCATGACCGATGGGCTGGACCGGCTGTTCAGCTCCGACCGCCGCACCCTGCGCCTGGCCCGGGACGTCGGGATCGCATCCGTCAACCGCCTCACGCCGCTGAAGCAGTTCTTCATGCGCCGGGCGATGGGGCAGTAAGGCGGGGCGCTGCCCCGGACCCCGCAAGGGGGCTTTGCCCCCTTGACCCCCACCAAAGGCCTCAGGCCTTTGGAAACCGCTCCGTTGGGGGGAATAGAGGAGGGGCCAACCGCGACCATGCAAGGTCCGTGTAGGCCCCTCCTCTATTCCCCCCAAAACTGAATGGTTCCAAGGGCTGTGCCCTTGGCGGGAGGTCCAGGAGGGCAGCGCCCTCCTGGTGGGGTCAGGGGCAAAGCCCCGCCCTTTACCCCCGCGCCCGCAGGCGCTTGAGCTCCAGGAACGTCGCGGTCGCGTCGCGCAGGACGGCGACGATGCCGGCGACCTGGCTGTTGCCGTCTCGGACCGGCGTGACGGTGAACTGGATCGACAGGGGTTGGCCGGTCTTGGTCTGGGCGGGGACGGAGAGCAGTTCCTCGGGCGGGTGCTGTGACAGGCCCGTTGCCATCGTGTGGTGGTAGCCGTCCCAGTGGCGTTTGCGCAGGCGCTCGGGGATGATGATGTCGAGGGACTGGCCCATGGCTTCCTCGGCCGAGAAGCCGAAGATGCGGGTCGCGGCGGCGTTCCAGAACTGGATGGCGCCGTTCCGGTCGGCGTAGATCACCGCGTCGGGTCCGTTGGCCAGCAGCGTCCGGCCCAGGCGGTCCAGGTCGAGTTCGGTCATCTTGGGTCTCCTTTCAGGCCGGATTCGGTCACGATCGCGTCCATCGGGATGTCATGGACCTGGGGGAAGATCGTCGGGATCGCGGCCTGGTCGTAGCCGACCCCGACGACGCGCGGGCGCCGGGGCATCGCGGCGAGGGTCCGGTCGAAGAACCCGCCGCCGTAGCCGAGGCGGAACAGCGACGGGTCGAACCCGACCAGCGGCGCGATGACGATGTCCGGCATAACCTCGGGGGCGGAGACGGGCGGGATCGGAATGTTCCAGACGCCGCTTTCCAGTGGCTCCCCGGGCCGCCAGGCGCGGAAGACCATGGGCTGGGCGCGGGCGATGACGACCGGCAGGGCGACGCGTCCGCCGGCGGTGGCCACACGGGCCATCAGGTCTCGCAGATCGGGCTCTGCGCGGAACGGCCAGTAGAAACTGACGGTCTGGCCGGCGATGGCGCCAAGGGCGATTTCCAGGTGGTGCGCGATCCGGCACATCCGTGCTTGGCGGTCGGCGGCGTCCATGCCGACCCGCGCGCCGATCAGCCGTTCCCGCTCCGCCTTCCGCCAGCGCATGACGTCGATGCTTTGCTGCGGATCGACGTAGTGGGGATCGAGTTCGTGCAGGAAGCAGGGCGGGGAGGCGAACTGCCCCTCGGCCGCGCTCATGCGGGTACTGTCGCGGGCAGGAACACCTCATGGTCCGGACGGACCAAGCGTTCGCCCTTCATCAGCAGGACCTTGGACTGCATGGCGATGCCGAGTTCCAGGCTTTCCGCGATGCGCCTGGCACGCTCCATGAAATGATCCGCGGCGATGGGCGGGCAGAGGTCGCGGGCGGTGGCCTCGAACAGCCCCAGCCAATGGTTGAAGTGGCGGGAGTCGACCGGGAGAGGAAGGTGCTTCTCCATCGGGCGCCCATGATAGTCCCCGGTCATCAGCGCGACGGAGGACCAGAAGGCGCACATCCGGCCGAGATGCGTGTCCCAATCGGTGATCCGCGCCGCAAAGACCGGGCCGAGGAAGGAATCCGCGCGGACCCGGTCGTAGAAGGCATGAACGAGGCGGTGGATCATCGCCTCATCAACGCCGGTGCGGGCGGTGATCCCGGCGGTCATGGCCGCCCGCCGTTCCCGGGCTCCGGTGGCTTCCGCTGTCATGGTGTCCTCGAATTGGTATTTCAGATACCTGTCTATCATGCGATAACAGGTATTGTCCTTACCTATTTGGAACCCCTGCCATGCGCCTCACCTCCTTCACCGATTTCGGCCTGCGTGCGTTGATGCGCCTGGCGGCGGAGCCCGGGCGGGTGTTCACGACGGAGGACATCGCGGGAGAACTGAACATCTCCCGCAATCATCTGACGAAGGTGATCCAGGCGCTGGCGGGGGCGGGCATCCTCTCCACCCATCGCGGCGCCGGCGGCGGCTTCCGCCTGGCCCAGCCACCCGCGAACATCCGGCTGGGTGAGGTCGTCCGCCTGCTCGAATCCCGCCAGGCCCTGGTCGAATGCTTCCGCGCCGACGGCGGCACCTGCGTCCTGACCCCAGACTGCCGCCTGAAAGCCCGCCTGGCCGCGGCACGAGAGGCGTTCCTGGATGAACTGGACCGCACGACGCTGGCGGAATGCGCCTGGGGGTGAAAGCGGCGGGGCTTTGCCCCGAGACCCCACCAGGAGGGCGCTGCCCTCCTGGACCTCCCGCCAAGGGCTCAGCCCTTGGAACCGCTCATTGGGGGGAAGACTGGAGGGGCCAACCCGGACCGGGACAGGTCCGGGTTG
>CANJSR010000358.1 GCA_947476855.1 Acetobacteraceae bacterium | reverse complement strand
CGCCAGAAGGGCGCGCAGTTCAGCTTCGGCGCCGCCTCCGAGGTCGAACTGGGCCAGATGGACGTCGTGCTGATGCGCCAGGACCCGCCTGTCGACATGGCCTACATCACCGCGACCCACCTGCTGGAGCATATCCACCCCAAGACCCTGGTCGTGAACGACCCGGCCTCGGTCCGCAACGCGCCGGAAAAGCTGCTGGTCACGCATTTCCCGGAACTGATGCCGCCCACGATGATCACCTGGGATACCGAGGCGGTGCGCGCCTTCCGTGCCGAGTACAAGGACATCATCGTCAAGCCGCTGTTCGGCAATGGCGGCGCGGGCGTCTTCCGCATCAAGCCGGACGACGAAAACCTGGCGTCCTTGCTGGAGATGCACTTCGCCCGCTCCCGCGAGCCCCTGATGTTCCAGCGCTATGAAGCCGCGGTGCGCCAGGGCGACAAGCGGATCATCCTGGTGGACGGCGTGGCGATGGGGGCGATCAACCGTGTCCCCGCGGCTGGAGAGGCGCGGTCGAACATGCATGTCGGCGGCCGGCCCGAGCAGATTGCCCTGACCTCGCGCGATCGCGAAATCTGCGAGGCCATCGGCCCGACCCTGCGCGACCAGGGCCTGATCTTCGTCGGCATCGACGTGATCGGGGACTATCTGACCGAGATCAACGTGACCTCCCCGACCGGCCTGCAGGAGATCGCCCGGTTCGACGGCGTGCACCTGGAAAAGGCGATCTGGGACGCGATCGAGGCGAAGGTCGGCTAGAGCATGATCGCGCTGAGCGGAATCGTAACAGCGCGTGAATCATGCGACCAAACAAGAGGCTAGAGCGCGCTGACCGTTTACGGTCAGCCTGAAGGCGCTCTAGACGCGGGACACGCCTTCGTCCGCCGCGGCCCGTGCCAGCGCCGCGTCGAAGGTCGCCAGCCGCAGACGATGGCGCAGCGCGAGTTCCAGGTACGTAGCGTCGTACAGCGTCAGCCTGTGCCGCAGCGCGAGTGTGATCGTCGCCCCCCAGGCCTGGGCCGGTCCCTCGTGATCCACGGTCATGGGCAAGGCCGCCAGATCGGCCATGTGGGCGATGCGCTCATCCGCCCGGATCGTGCCCCGGCGTTCCGCGCGCAGCAGGATATTGCCAACCTCGAGATGCCAGAGCGACGGCACGATCACCCCGTCCAGCGCGGTCCGTAAAATCGTCCGCGCCTCGGGCGTCCGTTCCTCGACCAGCATCGCGGCGATCGCCACCGAGGCATCGAGCACGAACACCGGTCGGACCGGCGTGTTCAGCGTCGGCCCTCGTCGCGCATGGCCATCAGTTCCTCGTGCGTGAACCGCGCGCCACGCGCCGCCATCTCATCGGCACGCGCGAACAGCCGGTCCAACGCCGCATGCGCGGCCGTGAGGTCGGGCTGCCCCTCCGGCACCAGCCGCGCGATCGGCTTGCCGTGGCGGGTGATGACGATCTGCTCACCGCGTTGGACGCGGTCGAGCAGTTCCGCCAGATGGGTCTTGGCTTCGTAAGCGCCGACGGATGCGGGGGTGATCGCGTTCATCCTCTGAAATTAGACCAGTCGGCCGACCAGTGCAATCAAACCGCGATCGCCTCCGCCCCCGCCAGGAACCGCCGGTTCGGGGCGCTGCGGGGCCTGGTGCCCAACCGTTCATGTGCCAGCGACAGGGCGACATCGCGTTGGCCGGCCCGCACGGCGGCCTCGGTCAGGGTCCAGTCCAGCACGTCCCGCTGCGCGTGGCTCCCGCCCAGCTTCCACAGGTTGAACCGGGCCGGCAGCAGGTGCTCCACCGCCGCGGCGTAGTCCCCGCGATGGAAGGCCTGCAGCCCGGCCACCGCCGGCAGCCCGATATCGCGATAGACCGGCGCCGACTCGGTGCCATCGGCCGCGGTCGTCCGCATCACCGCCAGCAGCCCGTCCACCGCCGCCTCCCGCCCGCCGCGCAGGGCCGCCATCACGGCATGCACGTCGGTGAACACGCACAGGCGGCCATCCGCATGGTCCTCCCACAGCGCCGCCAGTTCATCCCACCGCGCGCCGACATCGACGCCGAGCGTATCGAGCCGCCACAGCAGCGCCGAGGCATTGGTCAGGCTGATCCCCAACCGCCGCTGCGTCGCCCGCACCGGCCCGTCATACAGCGCCAGAGCCGCCTCGTACTGCCCAAGCTCCACATGGAACAACGCCTTGTGCCACCAGATATGGACCTGGTTGGCATGCGCGGGCGTGGACCAGAACGGTTCCCGCGCCGCCATCCAGCCCAACCCATCCTCCGGCCGCCCCATCATCTCCATGACGTGCGCCACCGTATGGTGCGGCCAGAACCCGAACGGCTCCCGCTCCGCCGCCTCCCGCGACACGTCCTCGGAGCGCGCGTAATCCCCCGCCTCCTCCAGCCCAAACCCCCAGAACCCCAGCATCACCCCATAGCTCGGCTGCTCTTTCGACCAGGCCGGCAGGGCCCGGGCGGAGCGGTCGCGGACCCAGTGGAAGCGGCCGAGGAACCCGTCCAGCAACGCCGCCGCCTGGTGCGCGACCAGGTCATGGGGACAGGCCATCAGATGCCGGTCGAGCACGCCCCGCGCCGCCTCCCGGTGCCCCTCGATCGCATGGCCCAGGGCCGCCAGATGCGCCCGCTCCCGCGCGTTGAGCGTCAGGCCCCGGGCTGTCTCCAGCAGCGGGCGGCCGAGGCCGGCCATGACGGGATCATTGGCGAGGGCGAAGATCCAGGCCTTGCCCAGATGCGCCATGGCACAGGCCGGCGCCAGTGCGCGCGCGGTGTCATACAATTTGATCGCGTCGCCATGGACGAGGGTGAAGGCGCGCACCGCCTGGTCGATCGTCTCCACCGCCTCCGCCGTCGCGTTGGAGATGGGATGACCCTGGGCATCCTTGTGCATGTCGTGTTTCCTCTCCGATTGGGCGGATGCTGACACGAAAACGCGCGATCACCCAAGCGGAACCCTGCCATCGCCCCCGCCCCGGCGGTAGGCTGCGCCCTTACTCAACCGAGCCCCGGAAGCCATGCCCGTCCTGCCCGACATCCTGCGCCCCGGCCTGCGCGTCGTCTTCTGCGGCACCGCGGCCGGCGCCGTCTCCGCCGCGGTCGGTGCCTACTACGCAGGCCCGGGGAACAAGTTCTGGCGCATGCTGCACGAAACCGGCCTGACGCCCGCCAGATTGGAGCTGCTGGACTTCCGCAAGGTCCTCGATCACGGCATCGGCCTGACCGATCTGGCGAAGGAGGTATCGGGCGCGGATTCCGTCCTGCCCGGCGATGCCTTCGACGTGGCCGCCCTGCTCGCCCGAATCGAGGCGGTCCTGCCTGAAATCCTCGCCTTCAACGGCAAGAAGGCGGCTGCGGTGTTCCATGGTGTGCCGACCGGGCGGCTCGCCTATGGGCCAGCGTCCGGCCGGCCCGGTTTTCCGCCGGTCTGGGTGCTGCCATCCACGTCAGGCCTCGCCTCCAGGGCCTGGGACCCTTCCCCCTGGCATGCCCTCGCGGCGGTCCTGCGGGGGGAAAAGGCGGCGCAAAACGGAACAAATCCGCGCCAGGAGACACAATCCCGACCCGCCCGTGTTGCGGCCCGGGGTACCCCATGCTAGACGCGCCGCGCCGGTTTGGCGTGTTTACCGCCCGTCAAGCCTTGTCCCATCACGCCCGTCTCGCGCGGGCCAACCCATGGAAACCCACGTGGCGTCAGAGGCAACGACAATCGCATCCGGCGGCGGATTGGCCGACCGTTATGCCGCCGCCCTGTATGCGCATGCCGACGACCTGGGCGCGCTCGACGCCGTGGTCGCGGAAATGGAGGCACTGGGCGCGATGATCGCGCAAAGCGCCGACCTGCGCCGGCTGCTCGAATCTCCGCTGATCGACGTGAATCAGGCGCAGAAGGCCGCGCTGGCGGTGCTGGAGCAGCAGGGCTTTTCCAAGCCCATCCGTGACTTCGTCGGCGTCATCGCGGCTAATCGCCGGCTGCGCGCGCTGCCGGCCATCGTGACCGCCTTCGGCACGCTGGTCGCGGAACGCCGCGGGATCATCACCGCGCGCGTCGTCTCGGCCCAGCCGCTGTCCGACGTGCAGCGCCAGCAACTGCGTGCCCGCCTGATCGAGGCCGGGTACGGCAACGTCAATATCCAGGAGGCGGTCGAACCCGATCTGCTGGGCGGCATGACCGTCCGGATCGGCGCCCGCCTTTACGACACCAGTCTCAAATCCCGGCTGCAACGCTTGCAGTACGCCATGAAGGGAGCCGCCTGATATGGAGATCCGCCCCGCCGAGATCTCGGAGATCTTGAAGAAGCAGATCGCCGCGTTCGACACCGAGGTTAACGTCGCCGAGACCGGACAGGTGCTGTCCGTCGGTGACGGCATTGCCCGCGTGTTCGGCCTGCAGAACGTCATGGCCGGTGAAATGGTCGAGTTCCCCGGCGCCGGCCTGCGCGGCATGGCGCTGAACCTCGAAACCGACAATGTCGGCGTCGTGATCTTCGGCGCCGACCAGGCGATCCGCGAAGGCGACACGGTGCAGCGCACCGGGTCCATCGTGGACGTCCCCGTCGGCAACGGCCTTCTCGGCCGCGTGGTTGACGGTCTCGGCAATCCCATCGACGGCAAGGGCCCGCTGACCGACGTGGTCCGCAGCCGCGTCGAGGTGAAGGCCCCGGGCATCATCCCCCGCAAGTCCGTGCATGAGCCCATGCAGACCGGCCTGAAGGCGATCGACGCCCTGATCCCCGTTGGCCGCGGCCAGCGTGAGCTGATCATCGGTGACCGTCAGACCGGCAAGACCGCCGTCATTCTGGACACCATCATCAACCAGAAGGGCGTCAACGCGGGCACCGACGAGAAGAAGAAGCTCTACTGCATCTACGTCGCGGTGGGGCAGAAGCGCTCGACCGTCGCGCAGCTGGTCCGCACGCTGGAAGAGAACGGCGCGATGGAATACTCCATCGTCGTCGCCGCCACCGCGTCCGACCCGGCCCCGATGCAGTTCCTCGCCCCCTACACGGGCTGCACGATGGGTGAGTTCTTCCGCGACAACGGCCGCCACGCGGTGATCTTCTATGACGATCTGTCCAAGCAGGCCGTCGCCTATCGCCAGATGTCGCTGCTGCTGCGCCGCCCGCCGGGCCGCGAGGCCTATCCGGGCGACGTGTTCTACCTGCACAGCCGCCTGCTGGAACGCGCCGCGAAGATGGACGACGAGGAAGGCGCGGGTTCTCTGACCGCCCTGCCCGTCATCGAGACGCAGGCTGGCGACGTGT
>CANJSR010000357.1 GCA_947476855.1 Acetobacteraceae bacterium | reverse complement strand
TGACGTAGATGCGGTCGATGAAGGCTTCGTTGTTCTTGTTGTTCTTGAAGCTCTGCCATTCCGATTCGTTGGAATGCGCCATGATGATCCCCGAGAAGGGGATCGCGCCGATGTTTTCCGTGCCGATGTAGTTGCCTTCCTGCGTTGCCGTCAGCAACGGGTGCAGCATCTTGATCGGCGCCTTGAACATCTCCACGAATTCCAGCATCCCCTGGTTCGCGCGGTTCAGGCCGCCGGAGTAGCTGTAGGCATCGGGATCGTTCTGCGAGTGCATTTCCAGCTTGCGGATATCGACCTTGCCGACCAGGGACGAAATATCCTGGTTGTTCTCGTCCCCCGGCTCGGTCTTCGCGATTCCGATCTGACGCAGCCGCGACGGCATCATCTTCAGAACGGTGAAGCGGGAAATGTCGCCGTGGAACTCATCCAACCGCTTCAAACACCAGGGACTCATGAGGCCCGTCAGGCGCCGGCGGGGAATGCCGTAGCGTTCTTCCAGCAGGTCGCCCATCCGCTCGGGGTCGAACAGACCCAGCGGGCTTTCGTAGACGGGGCTGATTTCGTCGCCGGCCTTCAGCACATAGATGGGGTGAACCTCCATCAGGGCTTTCAGCCGTTCCGCGAGCGATGACTTGCCGCCGCCGACAGGACCCAGCAGATACATGATCTGCTTCCGCTCCTCGAGGCCCTGGGCCGCGTGACGGAGGAAGCCCACGATCCGCTCGATCGTCTCTTCCATGCCGTAGAATTCGTTGAACGCCGGATAGACGCGGATGGTGCGGTTCATGAAGATGCGGCCCATGCGCGCATCCTTCGACGTGTCCACCATCTCCGGCTCACCGATCGCGGCGAGCAGGCGCTCGGTCGCGGTCGCATAGCACATCGGATCGTCACGGCAAGCTTGCAGATAGTCCGCAAGGCTCATCTCGACTTCGCGATAGGCCTCGAAGCCGCGGGCATAGACGGAAAAGATGTCCTCGACCGTGTCAAGCATTCGGCCGCTCCTGTGTTTGCTACGGGTGGATTCTTTCGGGTCCCATGCAAGATGGGTGCTAGCCTAGCCCACAGCCCACCGGGGATGTGAACAAAATTTTCTTACGCCACGATTTTGCAAGATTGTACCGTCGCCTTCCCGCGACCCAGCTGTGTTCGCCGATGGGAAGTGCAGACGATTGGTCAGGCACAAAGACCGTAGGCCACCTCTCGCGTTTCAGGGCGTCTGAAATGCGAGCGACAAGCCGGCCCGACCGCGCGAATGGACGTTTCATGCCCCCTTGGACCGATCGAACCGGTCCGGACGACGCCCCGCCTACCGGCTTACGCGGCCTGTTTGGCAGAATGGAATTATAGTGAACGTCGGGTTCGACGAAGTTCAAGTTAATTCGGGTAACAGGCTGGCCAGGGGATTCCCGCGCCCGCGTCCCATCCGGACGCCGCCATCCCGCATCACGACCCGCCACGGCGACAAGGCACATTCCGTCCCTCCGCAACCGTCGACCGCACCGTCCTGGTTCGGTCCTTCCTCATCAGGACTACAGGAATGTTCCTAATGAAAGGTTAACGTGGGGCAAAAATATGGTTCGGCAAGACCGCGCGCCTGGGGCTAAACCGCGACACGATCGATACGAAGGCAATTGCCCGGCAAACCGGCGCCGGATGATCAATCGCCGGTCGGCTGACCTTGCCCATCGCGCCGAACCGCCGCGATCACCTTGTCCGCGACTCCGTCCGGGGGCGGCGCGGGCGGCGCATCCGCCAGCAGCCGAATCGTCTTCCGCATCTGGTCGAAATACCGCCGGCAGGACGGGCACAGCGCCAGGTGCATGCGCGCGCCAAGGCGCGACGACAGCGACAGCGCGCCCTCCAAATAGTCCGTGACCCGTTCGGCCATATCGCGGCAGGTGGGAATCGTCGCCTCCGTTGTCAGCTCGGTGCTGGTATCTCTTCTGTCCCGGCAGGGCCGATCGCGTTACATCTTAGTCATGCGTGCGCGCGGGAGAAGTCTGGATGCTGAAACACGCGCGGGAATTCGATGATCCGGCCTTCCTCGCCCGCCTGCGGCGGGGTGATGACGCCGCGTACCGAGTCTTGATCCAGCGCTTCCATGCCTCCCTGACCTCCGTCGCCGCCTCCATCATTGGCAGCCGAGCGCAGGCGGAGGAAGTGGTGCAGGATGCGTGGCTGGCGGTTTTCGCGGGGATCGGACGGTTCGAGGGCCGGTCGAGCCTGACCACCTGGGTGTTCTCGATCGTGCTGAACCGGGCGCGGACCCGGATCGGACGGGAGAGCCGGACGGTCGGCCTGGTGCTGGAAGGATCGGCACCGGGGGAACGCGCGATGCCCGCAAGCGCCTTCAAACCGGACGGGCACTGGGCGGAAATCCCGGCCCTGTGGGACGAGATCGACCCCGAGCGGGTGGTCGGCGGGCGGCAGTTCTGGGACCACGCGATGGCGGTGATAGAGACGCTGCCGGCGGGCCAGAAGGCCGTGATCACCCTCCGCGACCTCGAAGGCCAGGACGCGGAGACGACCTGTGCCCTGCTGGGCATCAGCCCGGAAAACCAGCGCGTGCTGCTGCACCGGGCGCGGGGACGGGTGCGCCAGACGATAGACGCCCTGCTGCGGACGCCGCCCGGCAAGGTGACCCCGCCCAGGCGAACCCGGACGGGGATGGCGTTCCAGATCGCGTGGGAGTGGGCTCACGCCGTGGCGGCGGGGCTTCTGGCCCCCGGCAGCCAGCGCTGGGCCAGGGCGATCAGTTCGGCGCGGTAGGACGCCAGGATGAACACGGAACTCACCCAGACCGCGCAGGCTTCCTTGAACAGGGTTCCGCCGTCGTTGTAGGGGTCGATGCCCAGCGGGCTGGCGACATGGAAGAAGATGGCGCCGGAGATGATCCCCAACGACAGCAGCGCCCCGAACATCCGTGTCACCGGGATGACGACCAGGACCGAAGCGATGATCTCGGCGGTCGCCACGGTCAGGCGGAAGGGCTTTTCGTAGCCGTCCAGATACAGCCAGTCGGACAGGATGGTGAACAACTCCACCGATCCCTGGTTTCCGGTGAGCTTGTACTGCTCATACCAGAGGAAGATGAAGGCGATGAACAGCGCGGCTGGCCAGGTCAGCAGGCGGTGGATGCGGTGCATGGCGATTGTCCCTTGTGTTCCTGGGAATGGGACACGGCCGGTGCGCGAACGTTACATCAGGATCGACGCTCGGATGACGCGAAAACCGCCGCGGCGAAGGTGAACAGCACGCAGGCCGGGGTGGAGATCAGGACGTTGTCCGTGATCGCGTGGGCGGCGAGGGCCAGGAACACGAACCGCATGATCCAGCGATCAGAATGCGCCAGCGGCGCGGTGCGGACGATCACCCAGGTGGTGAACATCGCGATCAGCAGGCCAAGACCGATCCAGCCGCCCTCCACCCGGATGCGGAGATACTCGTTATGCGCCGCCCAGGTGCGAAGCAGCTTGGCCACCGCGCTGCCGGGCGGGATGACGATATTGCCGGCGCCGATGCCCCAGCCGAACCAGGGCGCGCCCTCGGTCGCCGCCTCGAACAGCGGCCAGAGCCGTTCCCGCCCGCTGAGGTTCCCGGCGTCGGTGGTCAGCAGATGGAAGACGCGGACATCGGACAGATCCCCGGCCAGGGCAATCACGATCGGCACGGCACAGACCGCACCCAGGATCAGGAAGCCACGCCGGATCGCGGGAAAGGCCGGGGCGCGGAGGAAGGTCAGACTCAGCAGGATCACCGCGGCCCCATAAGCCATCGGGGCGCGGGCGCCGGTCAGCAGCAGGATGACCAGGTTGACCACCAGCAGCCAGCGATCAGCGGCCTGGTCGCGGCGGAACATCTCGATCAGGCAGGCATAGACGCCGACCAGGGTCACTCCCGCGAGGAAGGCCGGGTGTCCGACGCCGGCCAGGCGCAGCCCTCCGCCCTCCACGAACAAGGGGCGCAGGCCGGCCAGCGTCAGGACCACGCCGCACGACACCGCGACCACCGGGCACCAGCGCACGGTCGCCAGCAGGATCGCGGCGCGGTCCCGCGGGATGCGGCAGAAGCAGAAGGCGAAGGGGGCGATGGAGCCGAACAGCGACCGCAGGTTGTCCTGCGGCGGCAGATCGGGATGCAACCCCACCGCCAGGCCCAGCACGCCCATGGCGGCAAAGGCCCAGGCAGGATTGAGCGGATCGAGCCGCCAACCCCAGCGTACCGCGCAGACCGCCGCCAGCGCCAGGCCCGCCGCTTTCTCAACCGCGATGGTCATCTGGAAGGCGGCGAGCCCGATCAGGTCCAGCAACGCCATCTCGACGGTCGCGCCAGTGACCAGCAGCCACGCGACGCAGAACACGGTCGGATGGCGCAGCGCCAGCAGCCCGACGCCCAGCACCGCCATCAATCCCAGCGCCGGCAGCCACAGTACCGGGGCGACCATCACCAGCCCCACGGCACCAAGCAGCGGGACGGCCAGGGTCAGGACAGGCGCGAGGGGGAGAGCGAAACCATGCATGCGTCCGCAGCATGCCGCGAAGAAGTGAACCAAAGGTTAGCGCCGCGTCTCTTCCTTTGGCCGCCAGATCGGCTAGTTTCCACAGACCAGGAGAACGACGGGGGAGAAACCGACATGGCCAATATCAGGATCATCGCGACAGGGCTGCGCTTTCCGGAAGCGCCGGTCGCCATGAAGGACGGATCGATCGTCCTGACCGAAATCGAGCGGCAGACCGTCACCCGCGTGAAGATGGACGGCACGACCGAGGTGATCGCCCATACCGGCGGCGGCCCCAACGGCCTCGCGGTCGGCCCCGATGGCGCCTTCTATATCTGCAACAACGGCGGGTTCTCCTGGCGGTCGGAGTGGAACATGCTCCGCCCCGCCGGCCCCTCCACCGACTACACGGGCGGCCGGATTGAGCGGCTGGACCCCAAGACCGGCAAGCTGACCACGCTGTATGACCGCTGCGGGTCCCACAAGCTGCTCGGGCCGAACGACCTGGTGTTCGACGGGCTAGGCGGGTTCTACTTCACCGACCTGGGCAAGGCGCGGGCGCGGGATCGTGACTGGGGCGGGCTGTACTACGCGCTGGCCGATGGCTCGATGATCAAGGAGGTCGCGCATCCGATCCTGACCCCGAACGGGATCGGCCTCTCCCCCGACGGCAAAACCCTCTACGCCGCCGAAACCGAGACCGCTCGGCTTTGGGCCTGGGACGTCGTGGCCCCGGGTGTGCTGGGCAAGGCGCCCTTCCCGTCCCCGCATGGCGGGCGG
>CANJSR010000356.1 GCA_947476855.1 Acetobacteraceae bacterium | reverse complement strand
CGCGGACCGACTTCACCACCGCCGCCTATTACCAGAAGATCGGCCAGGTGCTGGAGGAGGGGAAGTTCCAGCTTGCCTTCTTCGATGACCGCCTGGCGATGCCCGACATCTATGGCGGCAACCCGGCCGAGGTCGTGGCCAACGGCGTGCGCGTGGTCAAGCTGGACCCGGTCGCGGCGATGATGGCGATGGGCTTCGGCACGAAGTATCTCGGCGTCGGCTCCACCGCTTCCACGACGTATTACGAGCCGTTCGACGTGGCCCGCCGCTTCCAGACCGTCGATCATATGATCGGCGGGCGCGCGGCGTGGAACGTCGTCACCTCCGTGAACGATGGTGAGGCGCATAATATGGGCCGAGCGGTGCATATGGAACATGACGCGCGGTATGACCGGGCGGATGAGTTCATGGAGATCGTGCTGCGCTGCTGGGATGCGTGGGACGACGATGCGCTGGTGGTCGACAAGAGCTCGGGCCTGTTCGCGCATCCGGAGAAGGTGCATCGGCTGGAATACAAGGGGAAGTATTTGAATTCCTCGGGCACCTTCACGGTGCCGCGTTCGCCGCAGGGCCATCCGGTGGTGATCCAGGCGGGGTCGAGCCCGCGCGGAAAGATCTTCTCGGCGCGCTGGGCAGAAACCGTGTTCGTTGCCTATCCGGACCTGGAGGATGGCAAGAAGCAATACGCCGAGTTCAAGGCCGCCGTTGCGTCCCACGGGCGCGATCCCGATCTGTGCACCGTCAATACGATCGCCTATCCGGTCGTGGCGGAAACGCGGATGGAGGCGGAGGACAAGATGGCGCTGATCGACACCTTGTACAAGGAAGTCGACGGCCTGTCCCTGCTGTCCGAGGCGCTGAACTACGACTTCAAGCGCAAGGCGCTGGATGAGCCGTTCAGCAGCGACGAACTCGACGGCATGTCGGGGATGCAGGCGATGCGGAACCGGGTGATGCAGGTGATCGGGCGCAACCCGACGCCGCGCGACTTCCTGGAGGTAACGCGCCGCGGGCGTCCTCGGGAAGCGATTGTCGGCAGCGGCAAGGACGTCGCG
This sequence comes from Acetobacteraceae bacterium, assembly GCA_947476855.1. Next base: position 4,237 of record CANJSR010000356.1, on the reverse strand, counting down.
GATCATCTGGAGAAGTGGTTCGTCGAGCGGGCCTGCGACGGCTATGTCGTCGGCGGCACGCACACGCCCGGCACGTTCGAGGATTTCGTGAAGTATGCGATCCCTGAATTGCAGAAGCGCGGCCTGTACCGGAAGGAATACACCGGGGCGACGCTGCGGGAGAACCTGGGGCTGTCGCGCATGACCAAGAAGGAATGGGGCCTGGCCTGAGCACCCGTCATGACCGGCAAGACCGTCCTGATCGCCGGCGCGACCGGCCTGGTGGGCTATGCGGCGCTGAAGCATTTCGGCGCCGAAGCGGACACGCGGGTGATCGCCCTGTCCCGCCGCGTGCCGCACGATCTGCATGGGGCGGCGCATATCCCGCTCGACCTGACAGACCCGGCCGCGTGCGAGGCGGCGGCCGGGGCGTTCGGAGATGTCACGCATCTTGTCTATGCGGCGTTGTTCGAGTTGCCGGGGCTGGTCGATGGCTGGCGTAACCAGGCGCAGATCGAGACGAACGACCGGATGCTGCGGAACCTGCTGGAACCGCTGGTCCGGGCGGCGCCGGGGCTGCGGCATGTGACGCTGCTACAAGGCACCAAGGCCTACGGCGTGCATGTGCGTCCCATCACCGTGCCGGCGCGGGAAGGCCGGTCGGAGATGCGGGAGCAGCCGAATTTCTACTGGAACCAGGAGGACTATCTGCGGGCGCGGCAGCCTGGGTCATCCTGGCACTTCTCCATCCTGCGGCCCGTCCTGATCGTGGGGGAGGCGATCGGTGGCGCCATGAACCTGATCCCGGCTTTGGGCGTGCATGCCGCGCTGATGCGGGAAAGGGGGATGGCCCTGCCCTATCCGGGTGGCGGGCCTCGGGTCAGCCAGGCGGTGGATGCCGACCTGCTCGCCCGCGCCATCGCCTGGGCGGGGGATGCGCCGGCGGCGCGGAATGAGGTGTTCAACGTCACCAACGGCGATGTCTTCGTGTGGGAGAATGTGTGGCCTGCGGTCGCCGACGCGCTGGGGATGCGGGGGGATGCGCGGGAACCATTTTCATTGCGTACCCATCTGTCCGCCGAGGGGATCGCGGCCTGGGATGCCCTGCGCGTCCGGCATGGGCTGTCGTCACCGGGGCTGGAGGATTTCGTCGGGCTGTCGCTGGAATATGCCGACTATCAGATGCGGTATGGGCAGACAGAGGCGGGTCCGGCGTCGTTCGTGTCGACCGTGAAGATCTTGCAGGCGGGGTTCACCGAGGTGATGGATACCGAGGCGATGTTCCGCAAGTGGTTCGCGGTGTATCGGGATCGGGGGTGGTTGCCGCCGGTGCGGTAGCTACCCCACGAACCCCGGCAACTCCCCCACCCCGCCCCGCGTCACCGCCAGCGCCTTGAACAGCCGCCCCATCCGGTTCGGTTCGCCCAGCCGGCGGGCGGACTCCATGATCGCGGACGCCTCGGCCGGCGGACGTCCCTGGGCCAGCCGGTTGGCGCGCTGAAACAGGCCTAGGCGCGCGAGGAACAGGCCCTGCGGCACCGGACCATGCGCCGCCGCGCCGCCCGCCCGCGCCGCAAGGGCGAAAGCGGCGAAATCGACATGCGCGGTCAGGTCGGCGGTCCCGGGAGGGGAAAGCGGGTCGACCGGGACTCCGCCCGACAGCGCCTGGAGGCTCTCGCCGGGGGCGCTGTGCTCGGGGCCGTAGTCGAGGAACAGCGCGGCCCCCGGTGCCCGTGCGAGCCGGTCCGCCACCAGGGCGGCGACCGCGGCGGCGGCGTCCGACCGTTCGACGATCGTGCCCTCGGGCAGCGGGTCGGGCCAGGGGACGAAGTCAGCCGGCTGTTCGGCAAAGCCCTCCGGCCCGACGAAGCGTTCGGCCCAGCCATCACTCCGGCAGACGAACTGGCGGATCGGCAGGGCGTCCAGGAATTCATTGGCCAGCAGGATGAAGGGGCCGTCCGGCACGTCCTCCAGCCGGTCGTGCCAGTGGGCATCGGGCACCGCGCCGGCCTGGATCGCGCACAGGCGGGGGGAAGTTTCGACCAGGTCGACCCGCAGAGCCTCCCCGAACTCCGGCATCGCCCGCCGGATCGCCCGCAGCGCGTCGGCCATCAGGGTGCCGCGGCCGGGTCCGACCTCGATCAACCGGACCGGGGCGGGCCGGCCGATCATCGTCCACATCACCGCGGACCAGAGGCCCAGGACCTCCCCGAAGACCTGGCTGATCTCGGGGGCGGTGGTGAAGTCGGCGAAGGGGTCGCGGGTCGCGTAATAGGCCGCGTTGGCCCGCGCCATGAAGGCGTCCAACCGCTCCATTTCAGGCGGCCGGACGCGCCCGGAGGATCAGCCACACCCCGATCGCCAGCATGGGCACCGATAGAATCTGCCCCATGGTCGTCCCGAATGCGAGGAACCCCAGGAAGGCGTCAGGCTCCCGGAACATCTCCCCGATCATGCGGGCAATCGCGTAGCCCGCCAGGAACACGCCCGTCAGGAAGCCCGCGCGCTCGCGGATGCTGTCGCGCTGGACCAGGATGATCAGCAGGACGAACAGTTCCAGCCCTTCCAGCCCGGCCTGATAGAGCTGGCTCGGGTGGCGCGGGAAGGGGCCGGCGTGCGGGAAGATGACCGCCCAGGGCAGGTCGGCGGCGGCAACCCGCCCCCAAAGCTCCCCGTTGATGAAATTTGCGATACGGCCGAAGAACAGCCCGATCGGGGCCACAACGGCGATGCGGTCGGCGAAGCCCAGCAGCGGGATCGCGTTGCGGCGGCAGAACCAGAAGGTCGCGATGGCGACGCCCAGCATGCCGCCATGGAAGCTCATGCCGCCTTCCCAGACGGCGAAGATGTGCAGCGGCCGGTCCAGGAAGATCCCGAACTGGTAGAACAGCACGTAGCCGAGGCGCCCGCCGATGACGACGCCGAGCGTGGCCCAGGTCAGGAAGTCATCGACCTGCGTCGGCGTGGCGACGGCGGGGGTCTTCGCGACCAGCCGCCGCATCAGCCGCCAGCCGATCACCAGCCCGGCGATATAGGCCAGCGCATACCAGCGGATCGCCAGCGGACCGACCTGGAAGATGACAGGGTCGATCTGCGGGAACAGAAAGGCCGGAATCACGCGTAGATGTCGCCGCTGGCCAGGTAGTCCTGGACATAGCGGCGGATCCCGTCCTCCAGCGGCGTGAACTGGCCGTTGAACCCAACGCCCCGCAGCTTGTCCATCGAGGCCTGGGTAAAGGACTGGTACTGCCCGCGCAGCTTGTCCGGCATGGTGATGAACTCGACCCGCCGCGGCTGGCCGGCGGCGTCGCAGACCGCGTGCGCCAGGTCCAGGTAGGTGCGCGCCTGCCCGGTGCCGAGGTTGAACAGTCCGCTGACGGCTGGCTTGTCCATCAGCCAGAGCATCACATCGACCACGTCGCCAACCCAGATGAAGTCTCGCGCCTGCTGCCCGTCGGCCAGCCCCGGCACATCGGACTTGAACAGGCGGGCGGGATTTCCCGCCGCGACCTCATCATGCTTGACCTTCACGACCGAGATCATGGATCCCTTGTGATACTCGTTCGGGCCGTAGACGTTGAAGAACTTCAGCCCCGCCCATTGCGGCGGGCGCTTCGAGGCCTTGAGCAGGTGGCGGATGATCAGCGTGTCGAAGGCGTGCTTGGTCCAGCCGTACAGGTTCAGCGGCCGCAGCTTGTCCAGCGCGTCGATGGAAAACTCATCCTCGAACCCCTCGGTCATCATGCCGTAGGTGGCGGCCGAGGACGCATAGACGAAGCGGGCGCCGCGATCGGCACACCAGTCCCACAGCTTGCGGGACAGCTCGACGTTGGTGGCCCAGGTCAGGTCGCCGTCGCGGGCTGTGGTTTCGCTGATCGCGCCCATATGAAAGACCATCTCGATCGGCGGATGGCGCGCCAGGAAGGCGTCCAGGTCTTCAGGCGCGACAATGCCCGCCGGGGGATGCTTGGCCAGGTTGCGCCATTTGTCGTCGGACCCGAGACGGTCGACCACGACGGTTTCCAGGCCGCGCCGCACCAGCGCCGCCTGAAGGTTGGAGCCGATGAAGCCGGCGCCGCCAGTTACGAGGATCATGGCAAGGGGTTATACGGACCCGGCTTGCCTGTTGAAAGCACGACGTTCCATCCAGGAGATCACCGATGGCCGACCGCCCCCGCATTTTCGACGACCTCGCCGGCGTGGCCGGAGGCGCGATCTCGGCCCTGGCCGGCCTGCGTGAGGAAGCCGAGGCCATGGT
>CANJSR010000355.1 GCA_947476855.1 Acetobacteraceae bacterium | reverse complement strand
TCGAGTTCCGAGATCGGGTTGCGCTTGCCCGGATCGTTCAGCGTGATGGTGACGATATGGCCGTCCTGCTCGTAGAGCACCTTGTCGGTCATCGGAAAAACCTTCTTCTTTGGAAAGGGTTAGCGCAGCCCCAGGCCGCGGGCGATGATGCCGCGCAGGATTTCCCGCGTGCCGCCGCGCAGGCTGAAGGACGGGGCGTGCATCATCGTGTGGGCGAGCACGGCGGCGAAGTCGTGCGTCGATTTCTCATCGGGTTCGGCGTCGACCAGGTTGCGGGCGATTTCGGGCAGTTCCTGTTCGACCAGCGCGCCCAGGTCCTTGACCATGGACGCCTGCAAGGCCGGGTTCTCCCCGTTCTGCAGCATCCCGGCGACCGAGCGTGACAGGCGGCGAAGCGTCATGAAATGCGCGGTCAGCCGGCCGATGGCGATGGCCCCGGCGTCGGTCGGGTTCGGGCCCAGCGCGCGGATGAGCTCGACGAACAGCCAGTAGGAGGACAGGAACCGCTCGGGTCCGCTGCGTTCGAACGCCAGCTCGCTGGTGACCTGGTTCCAGCCGTCCCCTTCCTTGCCGAGCAGGGCGGAGTCGGGGATGAAGGCATCCTGGAAGACGCATTCATTGAAATGATGTTCCCCGGTCAACGCGTAGATCGGGCGGATCGTCAGGCCGGGGGTGTTGTGCAGGTCCACGAGCATCTGGCTGACGCCACCGTGCCGATCCTCGGACGATCCGGTGCGGCAGAACAGGATCATGTAGTGGGACAGGTGCGCGAAGCTGGTCCACACCTTGGTGCCGTTGACGATATAGCCGCCCTGGACCTTGGCCGCGCGGGTGCGGGCGGAAGCCAGGTCGGATCCGGTGTTCGGCTCGCTCATGCCGATGCAGCAGAAGGCCTCGCCGGCGGCGAGTTTCGGCAGGTAGGTCTGGCGCTGCTCCTCGGTGCCGACGCGCAGGATCAGCGGGCCGGACTGGCGGTCGCCGATCCAGTGCAGGCCGACGGGCGCGCCGGCGGCCAGCATTTCTTCCAGCACGACATAGCGTTCCAGCGCCGACCGCTCATGCCCGCCATATTGCTTGGGCCAGGTAAGGCCGAGCCAACCACGCTGGCCGACGGCGCGGGAGAAGGCGGGGTCGAGTCCGGTCCAGGACTCGGCCTTCTGCACGGGCGTGCGATCGGCCAGTTCGGTCTTGAGGAAGTCCCGAACCTCCTGGCGCAGGACCTCGGCTTCCGGGCATGGCGGCGGTGGGGGGAAGGAGAAGGCGTTCACCGATGCGGGTCCTCGGGCTGGGGTTACCGGGCGGTAGCGCGTGGGGGGATGGGGGTCAAGGCGGAGCCGTCAAAAGGAGAATCACGGCTTGCGGCTTCGTAACAAATTTGCAAGATATGTCTCACGGAAGAATGAGGGCGGAGACGGTCATGACCAAGGGTACTGTGATTCTGGCGGCCCTGCTGGCTCTCGGCACCGGGTCGGCGGCACAGTCCGCCGTTATTGGCTTCGTGAACAACCCGACCGGCAATGCCGCGGACTTCGCGAACCACCTGGCCGCGAACGGCGCCAGTGTCACGACGGTCATCGACTTCGAAAGCCATCCACTCGGCAGCCTGGATGGTAACTTCTACGCCCCCCAGGGCGTGACGATGTCGATCGTAACCCCGTTTCTACAGACGGTGATGGATATCACCGGGATCCCATCCGGTTCGCTGGATTGCCCGTGCTCCACCGGAGAAGGGCCGTTCCCGCTGACCCGCGCGCTGGTCTACGGAGACCAGGTTTCCCTGACGGTGAACTTCGCCAACGCGATCGCCGCGATCGGCATGCTGACCGGCGACCATTATGATCCCTTCGGCACCGATCCGATCACGATCGAGGCCTTCACCGGCCTGAACGGCACCGGAACCTCCCTCGGGTCGGTCCAGTCCTTCCCGCGGAACTACCAGCTTGGCTATTCGTATTTCATGGGCCTGGCGAGCACGACGAACGACATCCGCTCGATCGTGCTGACGGACGGGTTCTCGGGCACCAGTGACGGCGTCGACCTGGACAACTTCCAGATCGCGATGGTCGGCGTGCCGGAGCCAGCGACGCTGGGCGTCCTGGCCATGGGCGTGGTTGGGATGCTGGGGCTGCGCCGCCGGCGGTAGTCCCCTACGCCGTCCGGGCCTTCGCTCGGCGGCGGATCGCCACCAGGCCCAGCAGCCAGGCCGCGCCCAGGGTCAGGGTCCCCGGCTCGGGCACGACGGTCAGATTCCAGCCGATCGTGTCGAAGCCGATCAGGTCGAGCGGCGTGACGATCAGCGTCTCTCCGGTCGCGATGGTCGGGTCCATGATGCCGAGGCCCAGGTTATCCTTCCAGTGGCTGGCCTGCCGGCCGTCACCGTGGGTGACACCCTCCGCGAACCGCCCCAGCGTCGTGGCGCAGTTGTCGAGGGAGAAGTTCTTGATCCCCGCCCCCGCGGTGAAGTCCAGCGTCGTGCCGTTGGCGGCCGAGGCGGTCGAGCAGCGGAACAGATCGAGCGGCGTGACGAAGGTGAAGAGCGCGTCCGGGAAGAAATTCGGGCTGGTGGAGTTGATGTCGAGGATGTCGACACCGCTGGTGAAGCCAAGGGCGTGCCCGATCTCATGGATCGCGAGGCCCACGAAATCGTAGGTGCCGCTGCTGACACCATTCGAGGAGTCGAAGTCGTAGCTGAAGGCCGTGCTGAACTGGATGAAGGCGTCACAGTTGCCGATGCAGTTCACCAGGGTCGACGGCGTGGTGGCCAGGCCAAGCGCCTTGGCGTTGGCCTGGGTCATGCGGATGGTGGTGTTGTTGGCGTCGCCGTCATTGTCGACATAGGGCGTCGCGCTGCCCACGCCGTTCGGGCTGTTGCTGGTATAGTTCAGATACATCGACACGCCGGCCGTGTTCGGCAGGTGCGCCACGGCCGCGGTGTCGATCGCGCTGGACACATCGGCCGCCATCGCGGCCCGGACAGCGCTGTAGGCATAATTCTGGCTGTTGGACGACGCGGAGGCCAGCACACCGGACGGCAGGCCGCCGGTGCCCACCGTCAGGTTGACCGTGACCGTGTCGGTGAAGGCCGAGGACCAGTAATTCGCGGCCGTCGTGAACGCCGCCTGCGCCTGCGCGGAGGTTCCCGCGATGAATGCCAGATTGAGCGTTGGTGCGGCCTGCGCGGGCGCCGACAATGCCATCAAGCCGATGGCAGCCGCCGCAATAATCGGAAAACGCATGAGACTCTGTCCGATCTGCCTTCAGGGGACGCTTCCCGCGCGGTGCAGGTCCGTCATTTCTTTGCAGCCTCAGTCAGCACACATGAGTAGAACTACGCAAGGACATTCATGGGTACTCATGATGCCCTGTGGCAACACCCCTCATTTTTTGAGGGTAAGAATTAGCGAGGAGACGAACCGTGGTGGAAAAAGTTGGCTTCGTGGGCCTGGGCAACATGGGCGGGCCGATGGCTCGGAACCTGTTGAAGGCCGGGATCAAGGTGGTCGTGCATGACCTCGATCCACGCAAGGTGCAGGCACTCGCCGAAGCGGGGGCCGAGGTCGCCCCGTCGCCCCAGGCGGTCGCGCGGGAAACGACCCGGTCGATCTGCATGGTCGAAACGACCGCGCAGGCCGAGTCGGTGATGCTCGGGGACGCCGGTTTCATCAAGACAGCGAAGCCCGGCCATACCGTGATCTGTATGAGCACGGCCGACCCGTTCAAGCTGCGGGAGATGGAGCCGAAGCTGGCGGCCCAGGGCATCAAGCTGCTCGATGCCCCGGTCAGCGGCGGCACGTCGGGCGCGGCGGCGGGGTCGCTGTCGATCATGGTCGGAGGGGACAAGGCGGTGTTCGACGCCTGCGCCGACCTGTTCACGGCGATGGGCGGGAACGTGTTCCACGCCGGCAAGCTGGGCAACGGGCTGGCGATGAAGCTCCTCAACAACATGCTGCTGCATGTGAACACGATCGCGGTGGCCGAGGCCCTGGTGATGGGCGCCAAGGCCGGGCTGGATATCCAGCAGTTGTTCGACATGGTCAGCGTGAGTTCCGGCAACTCCTGGGCGTTCCAGGGGCGCGGGAAGAAGATGATCACGCGGGATTTCGGGCCGTCGGGGACGGTCGATATTTCGTTCAAGGACCAAGAGCTTGAGAACGGCCTGGCCAAAAGCCTGGGCGTGCCCGTGCTGATGGCGCCGATTTCCCAGCAGGCCTACCAGATGGCGCGGGCGATGGGGATCAACAAGGAAGACGGGTCAGCCGTGATCAAGGTTTACGAGAAGCTGGTGGGGGTGGAGGTGAAGGCGTAACGCCCTTGCGATCCTACGGCTAAGCCGTATATCGTGGAGTACGATGACTGCGAGTGGGACGATGCCAAAGCGGCCCTCAACCTCGCCAACCACGGCGTCAGCTTCGACGCCGCTCGGCTGGCCTGCCGAGACGCCTTTGCGCTTGTCCGAGAGGATCGGCGGGAGGCCTACCCCGAATCCCGCTACCTTCTGCTCGGCATGGCAGGGGATCGCCTGCTCGCGGTCGCCTACACGCCGCGCGGGGAACGCATCCGGATCATCTCGGCGCGCTTGGCGGAACCACGGGAAAGACGACGTTACCATGAAGAGAATATCGACGACTGACGATCCGATCGATTGGCGCGCGGCCGATGCGATGACGGAAGCCGAGCGTCACGCCGCGGCAATGGCTGATCCCGACGCCAGGCCCATGACCGATGATGAATGGGCAGCCGCGCCACGGGTACCCAGGGTGGCCGTCATTCGCCGAGCCCTGCGATTGAGCCAGGAGGAATTCGCGGCCCGGTTTCACATCCCGGTCGGCACGCTGCGGGACTGGGAACAAGGCCGAAAAGAACCCGATACGGCCGCGAGGGCCTATCTGCGCGTGATCGCGCGGGAACCGGAAATCGTCCGCAGGGCCTTGTCAACTTCCCCGGGGGAATAGCACACGCGAAAAGCCCGGAATCCTGAAAGGGTTCCGGGCTTCTCCGTATCTGGGACCGATAAAATCAGGCAGCGGCGGCTGCGGCGGCCTTCTTGTCGCGCGCCCGCTCGATCCGGCGCTTCAGCGCGCGGCCTTCCGGGGTCAGCTTCGTGTTCGGGGTGCCGAGGAGGAAGGCGTCGATGCCGCCATTATGCTCCACGGTACGGATGCCGCGGGTGCAGAGGCGCATGCGCACCGCGCTGCCCAGGGTATCCGACAACATCGACGTCACCTGCATGTTGGGCAGGAAACGACGGCGGGTCTTGTTGTTGGCGTGGCTGACATTGTTGCCGCTCAAAACGCCCTTGCCAGTAATCTCACAGCGGCGAG
>CANJSR010000354.1 GCA_947476855.1 Acetobacteraceae bacterium | reverse complement strand
CTTTCGCCAAACACCGGTCGATGGCGTGTGGGATGTGTTCTTCATGCGCTTCCGGATCGCGGAAATTGACCTCCGCGACCCGCACGCGCACGGTGCATGTGTCAGGAGGGTCTCCGAACACCTGTCAGGGACGTCTCCGGTCTGAACAGACAAGGCCGGGGACCATCACCCGCACCCTGCCGCACCTACCCGACGTTCCCAGGCCCAGCGCCCCGGACCATCACGCGCGCCTACCCGATCAGCTTCCGCCGCACCCGGGCCGAGGCGAAATCGATCACCGCGACGGTCACCAGGATCATCAGGATGATAAACGACACCTCATCCCACAGCCTGATCTTAATCCGTTCGGCGATCTGCAGCCCGATCCCGCCCGCGCCGACCACGCCAAGGATCGCCGCGCTCCGGGTATTCGATTCAAACGCATACAGGATTTGCGCCAGAAGCACGGGAAACACCTGCGGCAACAACCCATACCGGATCGCCATCAGCCGAGACCCACCCGCGGCGATGATCGATTCCTGCTGGCGGCGATCGGCGTTCTCTATCGCCTCGGCGAACAGCTTGGCCAGCACGCAGATTTCCGCCGCCGCGATCGCCATCACGCCTGCCAGTGGCCCCAGCCCGACCGCGCGCACGAAGGCCAGTGCCCAGATCAACTGATCGATCCCTCGTGCCCCGTCGAACAGCCGCCGGATGGAGAAATGGGCGAGCGTGTTCACCACGACGTTCCGCGCCCCCAGGAACCCCAGCGGCAAGGCGATCACCGCGGCGATGACGGTGCCAAGGAAGGCCATCGCCACGCTCTCGGCCAGGCCGCGCAGGATCTGGTCCCAATGCGTGCCAGGGCTGGGCGGGATCATCTGCCGCAGGATGACGAACAGGCCGGAAATCCCCCGCTCCAACCGCGCCGGGGTGATGTCGAACCACCAGCACAGCGTCAGGAACCAGGCCAGCGCCGTCACCCCCAGCGCGATCCGCCCCGCCTTCCGCCCGGCCGTCACCCCGAACGCCGTCGGATGCCGCACCCGCAGTTCGGCGATCTGCTCCACGCTGGCCATCAGCCGGCCTGCCCGATCGCCCGGACGCGGAGACGTTCGGAGACCATGTCGATCAGGCTCACGGTGATGATGATAAGTGTAAGGATCGCGCCAATTTCTTGATAATAATTGAAACTGATTACCGTGTAGAGTTCCTGCCCGATCCCCCCGGCACCCACGAAGCCGATCACGCTGGCACCCCGGACGTTCATCTCGAACCGCAGCAGGACATAGCTGAGGAAGTTGGGCAGGACCTGGGGCAGGATCGCATAGCGCACCCCGTGCAGCCATGTGCCGCCGGCCGAGCGCACACCCTCCCACGGGCGCATGTCGGCGTTCTCGACCACTTCGGCGAACAGCTTGCCCAGGGCGCCGGTCGTGTGCAGCGCGATAGCCAGGATGCCGGCGAGCGGGCCGATGCCGAAGGTCCAGACCAGGATCAGCGCATAGACCAGGTCGGGGACCGAGCGGAACAGCTCCAGCCACCGCCGAAAAAGCTGATAGGTCAATGTATTGGGTGCCAGATTTCGCGCGGCGGGGAAGCACAGAACCAGGGCTCCCAGCGTCCCGCCCAGGGTCGCGAGGGCGGCCATCTGGCTCGTCTCGAACAGCAGCCAGGCCCAGGAGTCGAGCCGGTACATCCAATAGGCGAGCGAGCCTTCCGTCCCCGTCCCGCCGAACAGCGCGTCCGGCTTCAGGGCCGGCAGCAGGCGCAGGAAGTATTCCCCCGCCCGCGGCAACCCCTCGGCCAGCGCCGCGGGGGACAGGTCGGATACGATGGCCGAGACCAGGACGCAGACCGCCAGGACGCCACCGAGGCCGAAGCCCGACAGGAAACGCCCCCGCCTTCGCGCTTGGAACGCCTGCTCGGTGGCCGTGATGGTCGCCGCGGTCATGCGATCGGTTCGGCGTGGGAGCCCATCATCGCCGGCGGCGGGCGGCGGCCTCGGCCTTCAGCATGTCGATGAAGGGCTGGAAATCCTCGTGCTTCACCGCGATCCAGCCCTTGCCCTTGCCCATGTCGACCTGGCGATAGATGTCGGGATGGGTCACCGGCAGAGCCAGATGGAAGGCCAGCATGTCCTCCTGGAAGGCGAGCGGGGTGCTCTTGCGGACCGTCAGCGGCCCGTTTAGCACGGGGCGGGACGTCCAGATGACCCGCAAATCCTTCATGTTCAGCATCTTCTTGTCGACCATCATGCGCAGCGCCCCGCGCGAGTAGCCCTCGGCCGGGTCGCCGATGCCGGAGGTCCAGGCCACCCCCGCGTCATACTGCTTGTTCAGGACGGCGATCACCGCCTGCTCATGGCCGCCGGCGAAGCCCGTGCGGCTGAAATACTTTCCCGTCTCCGGATCGATCCCCATGGCGCGGAATTCCGAGCGCGGCAGCAGGTAGCCCGAGGCGCTGTTCGGGTCCGACCAGGCCAGCGCCTTCCCCTTCATATAGGCCAGGGAGGTGATCCCGCTATCGGCCCGGGTGTACATCATCGCGACGTAGGAGGTGCTCCCGTCCTGTTCCTGCGTCACCGACAACGGCCGGACATCGCCGTTGCTCTCCAGCCAGGCGGAGGCATAGGCGGCGGGGCTCATATACGAGATGTCGATCTGCTTGGCGGCAAAGGCCTGGATCACGCCACCGTAGTCGGCGGCGACCATGAGCTTGATCGGGACCTGGAACGTCGCCTCCATCAGCTTCTTGTAGTCGTCGACGCGGGCGAGGCGGTCGGCGTCATTCTCTCCACCGAGAAGCCCCATGCGGATGACGGGGACCTGTTCCGCCCAGGCACGCTTGCCGGTCGCCGGCATGGTGACGGGCTGGGCAACCGCTGTCTGGACGAAGGCTGGGGTCGCCGCCAGGGCAACGGAACTGGCAAGAAGAACGCGCCGGGTGATCATGCGGGAAGGCTCCTTTCCCCCATGATAGCGCCGGGGACGCGGAGTGCCATCCTGGGTTTGTTGGGGGGTGGAGCGTCTTGTTGGGGGGTGATGAGGGCGACTCTACGCTTGTGCCGCTGCTTACCCCCCACCCCAACCCTCCCCCTCAAGGGGGGAGGGAGCGAGGAGGAGATTTCGGTGCACCCTGGCCGATCAATTCGGCCCGCGGACGGTGCCGCGCTCAGGTCTCCGTGTCCCTCCCTACGCCTCCCTTCTCCTCCGTGCTGAAAATGCTCGGCCTGCCAGGGACACCGTCCTTGGGGTCTACCCCCCGGCAGCCGCCTCCCGAACCGGCACCTTCCCCCCAAACATGTCCGACACCAGCACATCCCGCACCGTATCCAGATCCAGCCCGTTCAGCGCGATCATCTCCGCCGTGTCCGCAATGATCGCGTCCACATCCCCCATCATCGCCAGGCGCTTGTAGAGGTCCTGCATCGGCACACCCATGCTCTCCCCGATCAGCTCCATGAAGTTGACCAGCTCGAACTCGACCTGGGGCTGGAAGGTGATCAGCTCCCGGTGGCAGCCGTGGAAGACCGAGGCGAAGGTCGTCACCCCGGCCTCGGCTGCCGCGGCGAATTCCATCTGCCGCAGTTCGGCGCGGAATTTCGGCAGGACGGCCAGATGGGTGGCCTGGGTGCTGACGATGGGGACGTCGAGCGTCACGACCTCCAGCCCCGGGATCGCGGACAGCAGCGCCTTCACCGCGGCCATCACGCCCGGCAGCGCCGCCCGCTCCTGGATCGCCACGCGCTTGTTGACCGGGTGGACCAGCATCGGGCGCAGATCGTCCAGCCGGCTCGCCAGGAATTCGGTGATCGGGTTCAGGGAGAACGGCATGGTCCCGTAGGACTGCTCATAGGCCGGCAGCGCGACCTCCCCGATCTGGATCTGGCAGCTCGGGCACCAGGACAGGACCTGGGAGGCACCGGGGCGCGACAACCGCTCGATCGTGTTGTAGCCGACGCGGCCGGCGGTCTTGGCGTCGCCCTGCTTGAACTGCTGGATGCCGCAGCAACTGCTCGTGCCGCCCATCACCTCATAAGACACGCCGAGGCGGTCCAGCACCTCCAGCGTCAGCAGGGCGATATGCGGGGTCTTGATGACGTTGCAGCCGGTGTAGAAGACGATGTCGGGGCTTGCCGTGTATTCGTCGGTGCCGCGCAGCGGGGGGTTGATCCGGCCGATCACCTCGGGCGGCAGCAGCAGGCGGGAGATCGTGCGGGTCGCCTTGCTCATGCCGTTGAAATACTGGTTGGCGGCCTTGCGGACGGCGGCCTCGCCCTGGCGGTTCTTGGCCGCGACGCGGGCCAGGTTGACCATCAGGCGGGGGTTTACCCCGTGGTCACAGGCCGGGATGCAGCGGCCGCTGTTGGTGCAGACGGAGGCCCAGCGTTCGGAGTCCGGCATGCCGGCGCCGCCCGCCAGCAGATCCATGATCCCGGTTGCGATGGCGGCGGCGTTGGCCTTGTCGAGGCCGGCGGGCTCGGTCATCGGGCAGGCTTCGACGCATTTGCCGCAGCGCGTGCAGGCGTCGAGCATCTGTTGGGTCTGCGATTGCAGGACATCGGTGAAGGAGGCGTCGGCCACGGCGGAACTCCTCGGCGTATTCTTGGGTGTATTTTCAAGCAGCCTAGGCGTGGGCGGCGGTCGGGTGCAATGGTGGAGGCGCGTGGTCGACGGCTTCGAGCTCTTCCTCGGTCACGCCGTAGATGTCGAAGACGCGGTCGGGCGTCAGGTCGGCGGGGGTGCCGTCCAGGACGATGCGGCCGGCGCGCATGGCGATCACTCGGTCACAGTAGGTCCGCACCTCGTCCAAATGGTGCAGGTTGGCGAGGACCGTCAGCCCGTGGTCGCGGTTTACCTGGCGGAGCGCTTGCATCACCAGGCGGGCATTGTGCGGGTCGAGGCTGGCGATCGGTTCGTCCGCCAGCATCAGCCAGGGGTTTTGCAACAGCGCCCTACAGATCGCGACCCGCTGCTGCTGCCCGCCCGAGAGCGTGCCGGCCCGTTGCAGGGCCACGTCCGCCAGCCCGAACCGGTCCAGCGCGAGCAGCGCGTCGGCGCGGTCGGAGGCGCGGAACAGGCCAAACAGGGAGGGCAGCGCGGGTCGCTGCTCAAGTCGGCCGATCAGGACGTTGGTCAAGACGTCGAGGCGGGGGATCAGGTTGAACTGCTGGAAGATCATGGCGGCGCGGGCGCGCCAATGCCGCAGCGGCTTGCCGTGCAGCGCGGTGACGTCGATGGCGCCGTGGCAGATGGTGCCGCTGTCGGGTTCAACGAGGCGGTTGATCAGGCGCAGCAGGGTGGATTTCCCCGCACCCGAGGGGCCGATGACGCCGACGAACTGGCCGGGGGGGATG